>NZ_JAYSFE010000199.1:0-5356 GCF_041913585.1 Allostella sp. | reverse complement strand
TGCGCGGTTCATCCCCGCGCGGGCGGGGAACACTCTTCCTGGATGTTATTGGAATCACTGCCGGATTTGAAGCGCCTCGGAGCCACCGGCGATTCGGCGGTCGGGCGGGCCCTGCGACGTTCGCCTAGCGTTCGTCGGGGTCGGGGCCGGCGGGCGGCTGGAACTCGACGAGGCGGAAGCCGTCGAGGTCGACCGGCACGCGGCGGTTGGCGCCGCAGGTCTCGAAGGAGAAGCCGGCGTCGGTCGGCGCCGCCCAGGCGATGACGCCGTTGCCGTCGCCGATCGCCTCCGTCACCTCGGTCCAGATCATCTCGCGGGTGCGGCGGGAATAGTTGCCGACATAGACCCCGGCGCGGACCTCGAGCAGCCACACCGCGAGCCGGCCGCGCAGGCGCGGCGGGGCGTTCTCGACGACGACGACCATCATCGCGGGCGGCGCCCCCGGGCGGTCAGCCGCGGTGGCCGGCGTCGCCGCTCGGCCGCGGGTCGGGGAAGGCGGGCGGCTGCACGTCCGCCTCGGGCAGGCCGGGCGGCGGCAGGCCGCTGCCGGCGAGCACGTCCTCGATCGCCGGGATCAGCCGTTCCAGCAGCCCGGTCTTGCGGAAGACGTCGCGGCACTCGCGCCGCACGGCACCCTCCAGGCTGCCCGGCACGGCCCCACGCTGTGCCCGGGCGGCGATGCGGAAGGCCACCGGCACCACCGTCTCGAACTTGAAGAGGTCGGCGATGTCGTAGACGAAGGACTGCGGCTTGCCGGTGTGCAGGAAGCCGATCGCCGGCGCATAGCCGGCCGCCAGGATCGCCGCCTCGGCGAGGCCGTAGAGGCAGGCGGTCGCGGCCGACAGGCAGCGGTTGGGCACGTCGCCGGCGTCCCAGGCCTCGCGGTCATAGTCGCGCCCGCGCCAGGAGACGCCGTGCTGGCGGGCGATCAGCTCGTAGAGGCGGCGCACGCGCGCGCCCTCGATGCCGCGGAGCTGGTCGACCGAGCGCCGGTCGGGCGCCGGCTCGTCGAAGCGGATCTGGAACATGCGGCGGACGACGCCGAGGCGGGCCGTCTCGTCGAGGGCGATGCGCGCCTGCCACAGCAGTCGGTCGGCCCTGGCCCCGCCCGGCTGGCCCGAGGCGTAGAGGCGCACGCCCGCCTCGCCGACCCAGACGAGGAGCGTGCCCGCCCGCGCCGCCAGCGCCACCGCGGCATGGCTGACCCGGGTGCCCGGCTCCAGCATCAGGCAGGCGAAGCCGCCGACCGGGACATGGGTCCGCACGCCGCGCTCGTCGACGACGACGAAGGCGCCGTCGAGCACGTCGATGCGCCCCTTCTCGACGAAGAGGATGGTCGACCGGTCGCGGAGCGGGATCGGCCGCGGCGGCCGGAGGCCGGGGATGCCCGCCATCGCCTCGCCTGCGCGCCCGCGCCGCCCGGCCCGCCGTCAGGCCCGGCGGATCAGCATCAGGCCGCAGCCGAAGGTCCGCTCGCGCCCGAACCCCTCGGCGAGGCGGGCGAGGAAGACGGCCGGGTCTTCGACCACCAGGGTGCCGTCGAACTCCAGGACCGAGAAGCGGATCGGCGGGTGGCCGGGCCGCGGCACGCTGCGCCAGTCGTCGCCGTCGACCGCGAGCGGCGCCTCCGCGGCCTCGGCGAGGCGGAAGCCGGCGCGGCGCCCCTGGCCGTCGAGCCAGGACCGGCCGACCGCGACCGTGATCTCGCCCCGGCGCTCCGCGCGCTCCGCCGGCGAGAGGCCGCGCAGCGCCTCCGCCAGGGGGTCGACCCGCCGGCTGCGCTGGCGATCGGGCTGCGAGCGGGCAACGGCGGGGTTGGCGCGCAGCCGGAAGCGCAGCCGGTCGCCCGCGGCCAGCACGGGCGCGAACTCCCGGCTCTCCAGCCGGAACAGGGCGTGGCGGTCGACGGGTGGGCGCCGGGACAGGGTGTAGAAACGGCACCCGCCCCAGCCCTGGCCGGCATCCTCGTCCCGCCACAGGAAATCGCGCCGGCGGTCGGGCTGGTCGGCGAAGAGCGACCACAGCAGGTGGTGGGCGGCGGCCGTGCGGTCGCCCGCGAGCTGCGGCGCGATCAGCGGCGCCAGGGCGGCCGCCGACGGGTCGGTCCGGAGGGTGATGCGCGACAGGAACATCGGTCCGCCCTCCGTCATGGGCTGCCCTCCGCCGGGCGCAGGGCGAGCGTCTCGCGCAGCCCGAACTGCCACCGGGCGCGGCTCGCGACGTGGTCGCGCCGCCACTCGACGCGCAGGGGCTCCAGCCCGGAGAGACCGCCGGCGGCCGCGAAGTCCCGGTCGGCATGGATCGTCGCCGGCTCCGGGGCGGTTCGGTGGGCGGACGGCTGCGGCGACAGCACGGCGCGCAGGTCCCGTTCCGGCGCCGGCGCCTCGGTGTCGTAGCGGGCGAGTGCGGCGACGAGGCCCTCCGCCTCGACCACGAGCGGCCTGGGCGGCAGGCCGAGGGGGCAGGCCTTGCGCCCGGCATAGAGGGTGAAGCGCGGACGGGCGAGCGCTTCGGCGAGCCGCTCCGGGCCGTAGGCATCGCCGGACGCGCGCGCCATCAGCACGATGGTCGCCAGCGCGTCCTGGCGATAGTCGCGCAGCGACAGCAGCGTGCCGAGCCCGGGCTCCGCCAGGGCCGCCGCGCGGGTCGACCAGCGCCGCCCGGCGCGGGCCGGCGGCGCCTGGACGGTGTGATAGTCCTGCAGCAGCGTCCCCGCCCGGTCGACGCGGACGGCGCAGGCATAGGCGGCGTCGAGGGCGGCATGGCTGGCCTCGTCGTTGCGGGCGATGCCGAGCGCCGCCGCCGCGAGGCCGAGCACGCCCGAGCGCGACGGCCGGTCGAAGGCCACCCGCCGCTCGCCGACCGCGACGTCGCCGAAGGCGGCGAGCGGGGCGTAGAGCGTGAAGACCAGGAAGGCCGGCATCGCCCGCTACCGGGCGACCAGGGCGAGCACGTCGTCGAGCGTGCCGGTGCCGGCATGGGCATCCATGGCCGCCGCCTCGGTCGCCTCGCCATAGGCGCGGGCGAGCCGGTCGCGATGGTCGAGGAGGGCTGCGATCGAGGCGCCCATGATGTCCTCGCCGCGGACCGGCTTGAGGAAGGCGGCGGCCAGCGTGCGCGGCGCGGCGGCGCCGGCCTCCGCCAGGACGAAGCTCGCCCGCGCCCGGCTGGCGAAGCTCGCCTGTTTGCCGGTCGGGCCGACCGTGGCGGCAGCGCGCAGCAGCGCCGCCAGTCCGGCCCGCGCGAGCTCCTCGCGACCGCAAAGGTTGCGCACCAGCAGGTCGCGGTCGATGCAGAGATAGAGATAGAAGAGGCCGGCGCCGAACCCGGCCTCGCCGAGGAAGCCGGCGCCGGCGTCCTCCGCAGGCCGCTTCAGGTCGTCGACGGCGACGTAGAAATCGTCCTCGACCGTGGCGGCGTGGGTGGTGATGGCGTGCGCCACCTGGACCGCCGCCTCGCGGTTGAAGTCCGGGCTGTCGGCCAGCATGCGGCCGAACATGGCGATGTCGACGGCGCCGTCGGCCGGCCGCAGGATGCCGGCGGCCTTGGCGTCGACCGTCTCGCCGGCGGCGATGCGGCGGGCGACGGCCAGCGCCTCGTTCTCCTCGTCCGGCGAGACGAAGGCGAGCTGCTCGATGTCGGTCGGATTGGGGTCCTTCTCCGGCTTCGACTTGCCGAAGACCGCGGCGACGGCGAGCGCCGCCTTCGTTGCGGCCTCGGCGGCGATCCCTTCGTCGACCAGCCGGTCGCGCACCAGCCGGCCCAGGCGCTGCGTCCGCCGGCCGAGATGTCCGGCCAGCGCCTCGGCGAAGACGGGCGAACTGCGCCACGCCCGCTTCAGCGACTGCGACGACACGCGCAGGCGCGGGTGCTCGCCGAAGCGCGCCGTCTTGGGCTGGCCGGCATCGTCGCGGTTGAGGTTGGCCGGCGGGTAGGCGGTCAGCAGGTGGAGCTGGAGGAAGGTCGTCATGGCGTCGCCTCGGCGTTCGGTGCGTCCGGTTCGTTCGGCAGGGCGGGCTCGTCTGGCAGGGTCGACTGGGCGTCGCGCGGGGTCGCCTCGCCGGCGGCGTGGTACTCGAAGGCCCAGCGGGTGCGGGTCCGGTCGCCGCGCCCGGGGTCGGGCCAGTCGAGGATCGACCGGCCGAGCGCGCCGACGTCGATCGCGCCCGGCGGCAGCACGGCGACCAGGCGGCGCATCTGGCGCTCCACCTCCTCGACGGCGCGCGCCGTCAGCAGGCGGCGGAAGCGCATCGGCTTCACGATCGCCGTCTCCGGCGGGTCGTCGAAATGCTTGCGTCCGGCGGCCCGCGCCGGATGCGTCCGGCGGCCGGCGCCGTCCGCCGGGGCGTCCTCGCGGACATGGGCCAGCACCGTCGCGACGGCCGCGACCCACGGCAGCCGTTCGGCGAGCGCCCGGTCGGAGGCGCCGAGCCCGAGGCGGCGATAGAGGTCGAGGACGGCCGGATCGGCGAGCGCGTCGGCCACGCCGGCGCGGCGCAGCCGGGCCATCGCCGCCCGGTCGGCGTCGGGGTTGCGGGTGCCGTCGGCCAAGCGGGGCTGGTGCCGGCGCCACCAGATGCGGACGATGGCGGTGGTCGGGAGCGGCGCGGACCTGTCGCTGGTCATGAGGTGGCCTCCGACTTCGGTTTGCCACGGCCGGCCTTCTTCTTCGCGCCCTCGGGCAGGGCCAGTCCCAGGCTCCCGAACATCGACCGGCCGAGGCCGTGGCCGCGCATGGCGAGGACGAGGCTGCGCCGGGCGCCGATCCGGCGTTTGGCCAGGGCCGGCCGTAGCATTTCCAGGCCCTCGAGGGGGACGAGGCGGTCGAAGACGGCGACGGCTGCGGCGCGCAGGATGTCGAGCCAGCGCAGGCCGGCCGTGACCGCGACCGCGGCGCCGCCGTCCGCCGCGTCCGCGAGATCCAGCGCGATGCGGTCGGCCTCGCCATGGAAGTCCGGCGTGGTCGCGTCCCAGAAGCTTTCCCGCGCGGTGTCGGCGCGGCCGCCCGCCGTGCGGACGCAGGTCGCGAGCACCGCGGCCGCGTCGCGGGCGCCCAGCACCATCCGCCGTACCGTGGCGTCATGAAGTTCGCGCACGGCGGCGGGCGCCAGATGCAGGGGCATCTCGCTCTCGGTGAAGTCCCGCGCCTTCATGTTGTCCATGTCGTATCCGGCAGCGGCGAGCCGCAGGGATTCGACGGGCTCGACCAGCCAGTCGAGCCGCCGCGGTGCGAGCTCCACCGCCGCCGCCGGCCGGCGGTGCGGGTTCCGCGGGTCGTCGGCGATGGCGAGGCCCAGCCAGTCGCGATAGGCGATGCGGCCCGGCTGCCCATGCACCGGCAGCCAGGAGGCCGGGT
>NZ_JAYSFE010000198.1:0-5434 GCF_041913585.1 Allostella sp. | reverse complement strand
GCACTCTCGGACACCGAGTCCTGGCTCGCCGGCCAGGGCCTGGCCAAGGTCGCCTGAGCGATCGCGGGCGCCCGGTCCGCCGGGCGCCCGTGGCGGCGGAGGCCCTCCGATGAGCGCCGGCGTGATCGCGATCGACCATGTCCAGGTCACCGTGCCGGCCGAGCGCATGGCCGACGCGCAGCACTTCTACGGCCGGACCCTGGGGCTGGCCGAAATCCCGCAGCCGGCGCGCGAGCAGCCGGAGCCCGGTGCCTGGTATCGCGTCGGCGCGGCCGAACTCCATCTCCGCGCCGAGGCCGGCACGGGCGAGAGCCGGCGGCACGTCGCCTTCGCCGTCGCCGACCTCGACCAAGCCGCGGCGGCGCTGGCGGCGGCCGGGGCCGAGCCCCTGCCCGACCGACGGCCGGTCGCGGGCGTGCGCCGGATCTTCGTGCGCGATCCCGGCGGCAACCGGGTCGAACTGGTCGAGCGGCCGCCGGCCGGCGGGCGGTAGCCGGCGCCCGGCGTCAGCCGAGCCCGGGGGGCGTCAGCCGAGCCCGGGGGACCGCCGGACCTGCACCACCACGAACGGCCGCACCTCGCCGTCGGCCTCGCGGATCGAGACGTACTCGCCCTCGACGAAGCGGTGGTCCTCCAGCCGGTGGATCGGCTCGTCGTCCTCGGTGCCGGGGGCATAGGAGAAGGCCCAGCGCTCGCCGCGGGTGCGCACCAGCTGGCCGGTCTGGTCGTCCTCGCCCCTCCAGAAGCGATGCACGGTGCAGACCTGCCGGTTCGCCCGCCACGCCTCGACGTCGAGATGGCCGTCGGCCGTCAGCGGTGCCACGAACTCGTAGCCGTGGGCGTGGCTGCCCTCGGGAAACTCCTTGGTGCGGGCCAGTTCCAGGCGGATTCGTCGCAGCATCTCGGCTCCTCAATGGGTCATGAGCAGGGGCAGGTTCGAGGCGAACATGGCGTCGATGGTGGCGCCGCCGAAGATCATCTCGCGCAGTCGGTTGTGTCCGTAGCCGCCCATCACCAGGAGATCGGCCGCTTCCGCGGCCGCGGCGTCGAGCAGCGCCGGGCCGATCCCGGCCTCGTCCGACCGGAAGCGCCGGATCGTCGGCGCGAGGCCGCGCCAGGCCAGCATGGCCGCCAGTTCCTCGGCCGAGGCGCCGTCGGCGGCGGCGCCGTCGCCTTCGAGGATCAGCACCGACTGCGCCTTGGCCAGGAACGGGCCGGACGAGGCGACGGCGCGGGCGGCGGCGGTGCTGCCGTTCCAGGCGATCGCCACCCGGGTCGCGAGCGTCGAGGGCAGGACCGGGGGCGAGACCAGGACCGGCCGGCCGCTCTCCATCAGGGCCGCCTCCAGCGTCGTCTCGGGCGCGATGTCGGCGTCGTCGCCCGGCCGGCCGACCACGATCAGGTCGAAGAGACGGCCGCGGCTCGCCACCACCTCGTCCTCGCGGCCGACGGTATGCCGCCAGCCGAGGGTGAGGGCCCGGGTCGCGGCGTCGGGCGGCGGGGGCTGGTCCATGCGCAGCAGCGCGCCCGCCTCGACGCGGACGTCGAAGGCGGCGCGGGCGCGCTCCGCCCGACGCTCGGCGTCGTGCGCCGCCGCCTCGATCAGCTGCTGGATCATCGAGGCGCTGGCGCCGTCGCCCACCATCGGCACGGCGTCGCGCGGATCGGGGGCGACGTGCAGCGCCTCGACATGGGCGCCCGCCCGCCGGCCGACGACGATTGCGGCGTCGAGCGCGGTGTCGCCGCTGGCACCGCCGCTCATCGGTACGAGAATCGTTCGGATCGCCATCGTCTTCCTCCAGCCGCCGCTCGGCGCCGTCGATGCTAGGTGCCAGAGGCACCATGGCATTGAGCCATGTCAACCGCCGCCGCATCGTCGAGCGCCAGCGCCGCCGCGACGGCGCCGGCGACGGCCGCGAAGCCCGCGCCGGTGGCGACCCGGCGCCAGGCGAGCGGGCCCAGCTGGTAGCCGAGCTGGTGGCGGACGACCGCCGCCGTCGCGTCCGAGACGTCGCCGCGGCGCGCCTCGACGCGGGCGACGAGCGTCGGCTCCGGCGCGTCCAGCCAGATGCCGTGGAACGGCACGCCGAGCCGCTGCGCCACCGCCTGGAGGGCATCCCGCTCCTCCGGCCGGGCATGGACGGCGTCGACGACGACGGTCCGGCCGGCCGCCAGCACCACCGCCGCCTCGCGCCGCAGCGCCGCGTAGACCTGGTCGGAGACCTCCGGCCGGTAGGCGTCCGTCCCCGCCCGCTCGGCCGGGTCGAGGCCGAGCAGGCGCTTGCGCACGACGTCGCTGCGCAGCACCAGCGCCCCCGGCGGGGCACCGATCCAGGGGGCGAGCGCACGCGCCACCGTCGACTTGCCGGAGCCGGAGAGGCCGCCCACGGCGACCAGCCGCGGCGGCCGGACCGCCAGCAGCGAATGCGCGAGGTCGAGATAGCGGCGCGCCGCCCGCGCATGCTCGCCGGGATCGGCGGCGCCGGCGGCGATCGCGACCGAGACATGGGCGCGGATCGCCGCCCGCATCGACAGGCAGAGCGGCAGCAGGGCGAGGCCGGCAACGTCACCCGTGCGCTCGACATAGCGCTCGACGAAGCGGTTGGCGGCGCGGACGAGACCGCGCGCCAGGAGGTCCATGACCAGGAAGGCGATGTCGTAGACGGTGTCGAGGCAGGTCAGCCGCAGGTCGAACTCGAGCGCGTCGAAGAGGCGCGGCCGGCCGTCGACGAGGCAGATGTTGCCGAGATGGAGGTCGCCGTGGCCGAGCCGGACGAAGCCCTCGCGCCGCCGCCGCTCGAGCAGCGGCGCGACCGCTTCGAGCGCCGCGCGGGTGGCCGCCGTGAGGGCGTGGGACCGCTCCTGGTCGAGCACGGCCGCGGCGTCGGCCAGTGCCTCGGCATTGGTGTCGACGACGAAGCGCATGGCCTCGAGCCCGCCGCGGTCGGGGCGGCGCTCGGCCGCCGCGTGGAAGGCCGCCACATGGTCGGCCAGGGCCTCGATCGTCGCCAGGTCGATGCGCCCGGCGTCCGCCAGCCGGTCGAGCACCAGGGTCTCGTCGAAGCGGCGCATGGCGACCAGCCAGTCGACGGCGGGCCCCTCGCCGCCGAGCCGCGGCCGGCCGTCGGGGCCGCGGGTCACCGGCACCACGCGCTCGTAGATCTCGGGGGCGGTGCGGCGGTTCAGGCGGATCTCCGCCTCGCAGGCGATCCGGCGCCGCTCGACCGTCGAGAAGTCGAGATAGGGGAAGCGCACCGCGCGCTTCAGCTTCCACGCGCGGTCGCCGGCGAGGAAGACGATGGCGGCATGGGTGCGGACCTGGCGGACCGCGGCGCCGTCATGGGTCGCGGGGTCGGCCAGCATGGCGCGGACCGCACGCTGCCCCTCCTCCCCCGGCGGGACCGTCTCGCCCGCTTCGGCGTTTGCGCCCGCCATCGCCACCCCGTACCCTGAACCCGTCCGCTCCGACCTTACCACGAGCCCGAGACGCATGGCCGACCCCGGCACGCCCGCCCGCGACACCTTTCCCCAGCCGGTCGAAGGCACGGTCATGCCGCGCTTCGCCGACATCCCGACCTTCATGCGCCTGCCGGTCGAGCGCGACGCCGCGAAGCTCGACATCGCGCTGGTCGGGGTGCCGTGGGACGGCGGCACCACCAACCGCCCGGGCGCCCGCCACGGACCCCGGGAAATCCGCAACATGTCCTCCATGATGCGCAAGATCCACCCGGTGAGCGGCATCCAGCCCTACCGGCTGGCGCGGGTCGGCGACCATGGCGACGTGCCGGTCAACCCGGCCGACCTCACCGACACGCTGGCGCGGGTCGAGCGCTTCTTCGCCCGCGTCCATGCCGCCGGCGCGATCCCGCTCTCGGCCGGCGGCGACCATCTCGTCACCCTGCCGATCATGCGCGCGATCGCGCGCGGACGGCCGGTCGGCATGGTCCATTTCGACGCCCACTCCGACACCTGGGACACCTATTTCGGCGGCCACAAGTTCACCCACGGCACGCCCTTCCGGCGCGCCGTCGAGGAGGGACTGCTCGACCCCAGGCGGACGGTGCAGATCGGCATCCGCGGCTCGCTCTACAATGCCGACGACATGGACTGGGCGCTGGCGCAGGGCATCCGCGTCATCGGCATCGAGGAGTATTTCGACCTCGGCGTCGCCGCCGTGATCGCCGAAGCCCGGCGCGTCGTCGGCGACGGGCCGACCTATGTCAGCTTCGACGTCGACGGGCTCGACCCGGTCTATGCCCCCGGCACCGGCACGCCCGAGGTCGGCGGCTTCTCGACCCACGAGGCGCAGCGGATGCTGCGCGGCCTGCAGGGGCTCGACCTCGTCGGCGGCGACGTCGTCGAGGTCTCGCCGCCCTTCGACCCCAGCGGCAACACCGCGCTCGTCGGCGCCACCATGATGTTCGAGATCCTGTGCGTGCTGGCCGACGCCGTCGCCCGGCGCCGCGGCGGAGCCGCGGCATGACCACCCTGCTCTACACCCACCCGGCCTGCCTCGCCCACGACACCGGCCCCTACCATCCGGAGCGGCCGGCGCGCCTCCAGGCGGTGCTCGACGCCCTGGACGGGCCGGCCTTCGCCGCCCTCGACCGCCGCGAGGCGCCGGAGGTCGACATGGCCGACCTGCTGCGGGTCCATCCCCGGGCGCATGTCGACGCCGTCCTGGCTGCGATCCCGGTCGCCGGGCTGCGCAACCTCGACCCCGACACCGTCGTCTCCCCCGGCTCCCGCGCGGCGGCGCTCCGGGCGGCGGGCGCGGTCACCGCGGCCGTCGACGCGGTGATGGCGGGCGAGGCGGTCAACGCCTTCTGCGCCGTGCGGCCGCCCGGACACCATGCCGAGCCCGACCGGGCGATGGGCTTCTGCCTCTTCAACAACGTCGCCGTCGGCGCGCTCCGCGCCCACCTCGTCCACGGCTGCGAGCGGGTGGCGGTGATCGATTTCGACGTCCATCACGGCAACGGCACCCAGGCGATGTTCGCCGCCGACGCCCGGCTCTTCTATGCCTCGACCCACCAGTGGCCGCTCTATCCCGGCACCGGCGCCCGCGACGAGCGGGGAGCCGCCGGCAACGTCGTCAACGCGCCGCTCGCGGCCAATGCCGGCTCGGCCGATTTCCGCTTCGCCGTCGCCGAGTTCGTGCTGCCGGCGCTGGAGGAGTTCCGCCCCGACTTCGTCTTCATCTCCGCCGGCTTCGACGCCCACAGCCGCGACCCGCTCGCCGCCCTCAACCTCTTCGAGGAGGACTATGCCTGGGTCACCGACAAGCTGACCGGGCTCGCCGCCCGCCACTGCGCCGGCCGCGTCGTCTCGGTACTGGAAGGCGGCTACGACCTGGAGGCGCTGGCGAGCTCGTCGGCGGTGCATGTCGAGCGGCTGATGGCGGCCGGATGAGGGGTCCCTGCGGCAATGGGGC
>NZ_JAYSFE010000197.1:0-5480 GCF_041913585.1 Allostella sp. | reverse complement strand
CCCTCGTGCAGGATGACCGAGCCGCGGGCATGGGCCTGGACGGGCCGCGGCTGCGACAGTGCCGGAATTGGAGCCCGGCCGCGCGCCGGTTCGGACGAGCGCGACGGGGCGGAGTGGAACAGGCTGGCGGTCGTCGGATGCGTCGTGCTGGCGATGGCGGTCGTGGCGAGCATCGTCTTCGTCCCTCCTGGCGTGTGCCTGGGACAAAATTGTATCGCCCGCCGACCGCGGCGGGAAATCGGGGATTGCCCTTACGTAGATGTACGGAGTGGGCGGGAGAGGGTGGAGCCGGTCTCGCCGGCGGCCCACCCCGCCCGCCTCCGCCGCGGTCAGCCGTTGACGGCGATCCTGCGGTTCTGCGCCACGGCCACCTCGGCCTTCGGCACCGTCACCTTGAGCACGCCGTTCTCGAAGCTGGCGGCGATCTTGTCTCGGTCGATGCCGTCCGGCAGGCGGAACATGCGCTGGCAGGAGCCGCGGCGACGCTCGCTGACGTGATAGTTCGCCTGCTTCTCCTCGTGCTCCTCCCTCCGTTCGGCCTTGAGGGTGAGCTGGTCGCCGGCGAGCTCGACGGAGATGTTCTTCTCCTCGAAGCCCGGCAGGTCGACCTTGATCTCGTACGCCTTATCGGTCTCGACGACGTCCGCGGCCGGCACCACCGCCGTGGCCGGCGTCGCGCCGCGCCCGAACCAGTGCGAAAGATCGTGGAACGGGAACGGCGGAACGCCGCGGGCCAAGCGCTCGAACATGGCGTCGAACTCGTCGCGGAAGGGGGACAGGAACGGACGCGCCGCGGGCGCCGGAGCAGGCGTGCGCCCGGCTTCCTTCGTCTCGGTCATGGCTTCTCCTCTCTGACAGAAGACCGCTGGTCTTCTGACACGAGACTACGATCGGGTCCGGCAGGTCTCCTTGACCTGGGTCAATCCACGATCGCCGCGTCGATGCAGCGCTGCACGCAATGGACGAACTGGTCGGCGTCGATCGGCTTGTGCAGGAAGACCGTGCCGGGAATCTCGCGGGCCGCTTGCTCGATGCGCCGCCGCCCGTCGACCAGCCCGGTGACGAGAATCGCCGGCTGCCGGTGGCCGGCCGAGCGGAGGGCGGCCAGGAGGTCGAGCCCGGTCATGCCCGGCATCTGCTGGTCGACGACCAGGCACAAGCGGCGGTCCCGCGGTAGGCCGGAGGCCAGCAGGTCGTGGGCCGAGGAAAACGACACCGCGTCCCAGTCGTAGGCGGCGAGCAAGAGCGTCAGCGAGCGGCGCACCGCCGCATCGTCGTCCACGATGATGATGAGGCCGGCCCGATGGCCGTTTCGCATGCACACCCGCTGCCCTCGTCCAGGGAGGACCTTCTGCGGGTCGACATGTGGACCCGGCGCCCCGGCACCGGCAACTAAGGGGAATCCCTAATTCTCGCCGCGCGCCGGCACGCCGGCCAGGATGGCGACACGGACCGCCTCCGAGACCGAGCGAGCCTTCAGCTTCTCCATCATGTTCGCGCGGTAGATCTCGACCGTGCGCGGGCTGATGCCGAGGTCGAAGGCGATGAGCTTGTTCGACCGCCCGGCGATCAGGCATTCCAGGACGTCGCGCTCGCGCTGCGAGAGCTGTTCGACGAGGGCCGTCGCGTCGGCGGCCTCGCGGCTGCGCCGGTAGTCGGCGGCGCCCCGGGCGAGCGCCTCCTCGACGAGGCGCAGGATGTGTTCGTCGTCGAAGGGCTTCTCGACGAAATCGACGGCCCCGGCCTTCATCGCCTGGACGGCGGTCGAGACGTCGCCATGGCCGGTCATGACCACGACGGGAAGAGCGATTCGCCGGTTCGCCAGCTCGCGCTGCAGTTCGAGCCCGTTCAGGCCCGGCATGCGGACGTCGAGCAGGACGCATCCGGGGACGATCGCCGCCGCCCGCTCGAGGAACCGCAGCCCCGACTCGTAGGTCTCGACCGCGAGGCCGGCCGAGCGCATCAGCATCGTCAGCGCGCTGCGGACGGCGTCGTCGTCGTCGACGATATGGACCGTCCGCTCGACGTCAGCCGTCATCGTCCGCGACCTCCTCGATCGGCAGCACGTCCACGGTGAAGGCGAAGACCGAGCCGCCGCCGGCATTCGGCTCACACCAGATGCGCCCGCCATGGGCCTCGACGATCGACCGGCAGATCGACAGGCCGATTCCCATGCCGTGGGTCTTGGTGCCGACGAAGGGCTGGAACAGCCGTTCGGCGACCTCGGGGGACAGGCCGCTGCCGGTGTCGGCCACGAAGATCCGGGTCATCGTGCGATCGGGCTCCAGCACGGTGCCGATCGTGAGTTCGCGGACCGGCGAATCCTCCATGGCCTCGATGCCGTTGCGGACGAGGTTCAGGATCACCTGCTGGACCTGCACCTTGTCGACCAGGACCCGTCTGACGGCCGGGTCGAGCCGATATTCGATTCGCACGCCGCGCTCCCTGGCGCCGACGAGCGCCAGCGCGCTCGCCTCCTCGACCAGCTTCGTGAGGTTCTCGGCCCGCTTTTCGGCCTCGCCCTTGGCCACGAAGTCGCGCAGCCGGCGGATGATCTCGCCCGCCCGCACCGCCTGGTCGCCGGCGCCGGCCATCGCCTCGCCGGCGAGCTTCAGGTTCTCCTCGCCGGGGCGGTGCAGGAAACGCAGGCCGGCGCGCACGAAGCTGGTGATGGCCGTGAGCGGCTGGTTCAGCTCGTGCGCCAGGCTCGATGCCATGGCGCCCATGGTCGACAGTCGCGAGACGTGCAGCAGTTCCTGCTGCAGCTCGTGGAGCCGGGTCTCCGTCCGCTGCCGCTCGGTCAGGTCGCGGATGAAGCCGGTAAAGCGGCGCTCGTCGCCGGCCCCCATCTCGCCGACCGCGAGCTCCATCGGAAAGGTGCTGCCGTCGCGCCGCCGTCCCATCACCACTCGGCCGATGCCGATGATCTGGCGCTCGCCGGTCCGGCGGTAGCGCGTCAGGTAGCCGTCGTGCTGCTCCCGGTAGGGAGAGGGCATCAGAATCCGCACGTTCTGGCCGGCAACCTCGTGGGCGGTGTAGCCGAAGAGCCGCTCCGCCGCCGCGTTGAACCGCTCGATCCGGCCGATCTCGTCGATCACCACCATCGCATCGGGCACGGTGTCGAGAATCGACTGGAGATAGGCCGCATGCAGTTCGAGCGCTCGCAGCTCCGACCCGATGGGGGCCGCGTCGGTTGCGGCCGGCGGTGCGTCCTGGTTCGTGGCCATGGCCGCGCTCGGTGGCGGAGTGGGGGAGGCCGGCGGTTCGGTCATCCGGCGGCGACCATAGCGCCAGCCTGCCACTGCTACAATTGAATGGACCAGTTCGCGGAGCGGTCGACGAGCCCGGGGTGATTCCGATCAACGCGCGCGGGCCGGCATGGTATCCATGACGCCGGGCGGACTTGACCAAGAACGACAGCGCGGAGCAGTCCATGAACTTGGAGACGGTGGATCGACCGGTGGTCCCGGCTGCCGATCGGGCATGGCCGCCCGGCTTCCTGTGGGGCGCCTCCACCTCGGCCTATCAGATCGAGGGTGCGACGACCGCGGACGGCCGAGGGGCCAGTATCTGGGACGTGCGCGTCCACGAGCCGGGCCGCGTCACCGACGGCGACACCGGTGACGAGGCCTGCGACCACTATCACCGCTATGCCGAGGATGTCGGGCTGATGCGGCGGATCGGCCTCGACGCCTACCGCTTCTCGGTGTCCTGGCCGCGAGTGCTGCCGACGGGCCGCGGGACCGTCAATGCAGCCGGGCTCGACTTCTACGACCGGCTCATCGATTCGCTGCTGGCGGCCGGCATCGAGCCGTGGCTCTGTCTCTACCACTGGGACCTGCCGCAGGCGCTGCAGGAACTGGGCGGCTGGGAGAACCGCGACAGCGCCGGCTGGTTCGCCGACTATGCGGTCCTGATCGCCCGGCGCTTCGGCGATCGCGTCAAGCGCTTCGCCACCTTCAACGAGCCGGCCGTCTTCACGATCTTCGGCTACGTCCTCGACTGGCAGGCGCCGGGCATCAAGAACCGCGACTCCTACCTGGCGGCGGTCCACCATGTGAACCTCGCGCACGGCGCCGCCGTCGACGTCCTTCGCGACCTCGTGCCGGGCGCCCAGATCGGCGCCATCCACAACCGGCAGCCGTGCCGGCCGGCCGGCAGCGAACCCGGCGACCTCGCGGCCGCCGAGCTTATGGACCTGTGCTGGAACCAGGCATTTCCGGAACCGCAGATCCGCGGCACCTATCCGCCGCGGTTCGCCGAGGCGATCGAGCGCTGGGTCAAGGCCGGCGACCTCGCCCGCATCTGCCGCCCGACCGACTGGTTCGGGCTCAACCACTATTCGCCGATCTACATGAAGGCCGATCCCTCGGCCGAGCTCGGCTTCGCCTGGACCGGCCCGCCGCCGGACGAGCCGCAGACCGGGGTCGGCTGGGTCATCGACGCCGACGCCTTCCGCGATACGCTCGCCGAGGTGCATCGGCGCTACCGCCTGCCGATCTACGTGACCGAGAACGGCTATGGCGCCGATGATCGCCTGGACGAGCGCGGCGAGGTTGTCGATCCTGACCGCATCCGTTACCTCGACGCCTATATCGGCGCGATGGGCGAGGCGATCGACGGCGGGGCCGATGTCCGCGGCTATTTCGTGTGGTCGCTGCTCGACAATTTCGAGTGGGGCTCGGGCTTCGGGCAGCGGTTCGGCATCGTGTATGTCGACTACGCGACCCAGCAGCGCCGGCTCAAGGCGTCGGCGAAATGGTACGCGGACCGCATCCGCGCCGCGCGCGCCGTGACGGCCGGCCGCTGATCGGGCGATGACCGGCCCGGCGCCTGCCGACGCGGCGGCGCAAGCGCCGGCGCCGGCCGGCGCGCCGATGGGGCGGACCCTCGGGCGCTTCGCACGCTTCGGCGCCGGGTACTGGGCCGGGCACGGCGGCTGGGCGGCATGGGGCCTGACGGTGGCACTCGTCGTGCTCACCATCCTCCAGGTGTTGCTCGTGGTCCGCCTCAACCTCTGGAACGCGGACCTGTTCGACGCCCTGGAGCGGCGCGACGGCGCGCAGGTGCTGGTCCAGTCGCTGGTCTTCGCCGGCATCGTCGTCGGCACGATGGTCGTCAACGTGGCGCATCTCGAGGTTCGTCGCCGCCTCCAGATCGGCTGGCGCGAA
This sequence comes from Allostella sp., assembly GCF_041913585.1. Lineage (NCBI taxonomy): Bacteria > Pseudomonadati > Pseudomonadota > Alphaproteobacteria > Rhodospirillales > Allostellaceae > Allostella > Allostella sp. Next base: position 309 of record NZ_JAYSFE010000197.1, on the reverse strand, counting down.
TGGCTGACCGAGCGGGTGGCCGACGCCTGGATGGATCGCGGCCGCCAGCACCAACTGTCCCTGCTGCCCGGCGCGCCGACCAACCCCGACGCGCGCATCGCCGAGGACATCCGGCTGGTCGCCGAGGCGGTGCTCGATCTCGCGCACTCGCTCTTCTACTGCCTGCTGCTGCTCGTCGGCTTCGTCAGCATCCTGTGGGTGCTGTCCGGGACGGTCGCGGTCGCGATGGCCGGGGTGGTGGTCGACCTGCCCGGCTATCTCGTCTGGCTGGCGCTGCTCTATTCCGGCATCGGCGTCTTCGTCGCCTTC
>NZ_JAYSFE010000196.1:0-5565 GCF_041913585.1 Allostella sp. | reverse complement strand
GCGGCGCCGGAATCGGCCAACAACGCCGCCGCCCAGACCTCCTTCATCCCGCTCCTCACCCTCGGCCTGCCGACCAACGCGGTGATGGCCCTGATGGTCGGCGCCCTCATCATCCAGGGCATCCAGCCGGGCCCGCTGATGATGGAGCGCCAGCCGGACCTGTTCTGGGGCCTCGTCGCCAGCATGTGGGTCGGCAACGTCATGCTGCTGGTCATCAACCTGCCGCTGGTCGGCATCTGGGTGCGGCTGCTGAAGGTGCCCTACGACCTGCTCTATCCGGCGATCCTGGTGTTCTCGGCGATCGGGGTCTACAGCCTCAACAACAGCGCCTTCGACGTCTACGTCACGATCGTCTTCGCGGTCTTCGGCTACCTGCTGGTCAAGCTCGACTGCGAGCCGGTGCCGCTGGTGCTGGGCTTCGTCCTCGGGCCCCTGATGGAAGAGCACCTGCGCCGTGCCATGCTGCTGTCGCGCGGCGACCCTATGGTGTTCGTCCACCGGCCCATCAGCCTGGCGCTGCTCGCCGTCGCCGCCCTGCTGCTGCTGGCGATCGTGCTGCCGGCCTTCCGCAACCGGCGGCAGGAAATGTTCCAGGAATAGGAACGCCCTGCCGATCCGGTCCATCCGAACGAGGAGGAAACGATGAGGCCTATCCTGTTGCTCGCCGCCGCCGCGGCCCGGGCGGCGCCGGCCCTGCCGGCCGCCGCCAAGTTCCCGGAGAAGCCGATCCGTCTGGTGGTCGGCTTCCCGCCCGCCGGCGCCACCGACATCCTGGCCCGCGTCGTCGCCGCCAAGGTCGGGGAGATGCAGAAGTGGGAGATCGTGGTCGACAACAAGCCGGGCGCGGCCGGCAATGTCGGCGCCGACCTCGTCGCCAAGGCGCCGGCCGACGGCCATACCTGGATGCTGACCCAGATCGCGACGCACGGCATCGTGCCCAGCCTCTACAAGAAGCTGCCGTTCGATTCGGTGAAGGACTTCGCCGGCGTCACCCAGCTCGTCGGCGTGCCGAACGTCATCAGCGCCTGCAAGGGCTTTCCGGCGGCGACCGTCGCCGACGTGATCCGCATCGCCAAGGAGAAGCCCGGCACCGTCACCTACGCCTCGTCGGGCAACGGCACCTCGCTGCACATGTCCGGCCAGCTGTTCAAGGTGCTGGCCGGCATCGACCTCGTGCATGTGCCCTACCGCGGCGCCGGCCCGGCGCTCAACGACTGCCTCGCCGGCAACGTCTCGCTGATCGTCAACAACTTCCCGGAGACGGTGGCCCACGTCCAGGCGGGCACCCTGAAGCCGCTCGCCGTGACCACCGCCCAGCGGGCGCCGCAATATCCCAACGTGCCGACGATGCAGGAGGCCGGCGTCGCCGGCTACGAGGTCTCGGCCTGGTTCGGGGTCGTGGTCCCGGCGAAGACGCCGCGCGACGTCGTCGCGCAGATCCATGCCGCGATCCTGCGGGCGCTGGAGCAGCCCGACGTGAAGGCGCGTCTCGCCGACCTCGGCGGCACCGTCGTCGGCTCGAAGCCGGAGGAGTTCGAGGCCTTCTACAAGGCCGAGATCCAGCGCTGGAAGCCGATCGTCGAATCGTCCGGCGCGCAGATCGAGTAATCGGCGGTCGAATGCGCGCCGCCGTGCTGTATGGTGAACTGGTAAGTTCAGCTTGAACGGGAGCGGGAGGCCGGGACGATCGGCCTCCCGTGCCGAGGAGTCGCTGGCATGCGCGCCGTTCTGGGGATTCTCGTCGTGCTGGCCCTCGGTGCCGGCGGCGGCTGGCTCTACTGGCAGAAGGTCATGCTGCCGGCGCAGAACCGCGCCGCGGGGGCCAAGCCGCCGGCCGGCTTCGCGATGCCGGTCGAGGCGGCCCAGGTCACGGTCGGCCGGGCCGAGCGCCGGGTCAACGCCGTCGGTTCGCTGCGCAGCAACGAGTCGGTCCTGGTGCGGCCGGAGGTCTCGGGCCGGATCGTGACCCTCGGCTTCGAGGAGGGGCAGAAGGTCCGGCGCGGCCAGATGCTGGTACAGCTCGACACCTCGGTGGAACGGGCGGAGCTGGCGCAGGCGCAGGCCCAGCTCAACCTCGCCCGCACCAACGCCGAGCGGGCCGACGAGCTGGTGCGGCGCGGGGCGGGGACCCAGCGCGCCCTCGACGAGGCGCGGGCGACGCTGCGCACGTCCGAGGCCTCGGTCCAGCTCGCCCAGGCGCGCATCGAGAAGATGACGGTGGTGGCGCCCTTCGACGGGATCGCCGGGCTGCGCCGGGTTTCGATCGGCGCCTTCGTCCAGGCCGGGGCGGAGGTCGTCAACCTCGAACAGATCGATCCCCTCAAGGTCGACTTCCGGGTCCCGGAGGTGTTCCTGGCGGCGGTGCGGACGGGCCAGCGCATCGCCGTCACGGTCGACGCCATGGCGGGCGAGGAATTCGTCGGCGAGGTCACGGCGATCGATCCCCTGGTCGACGCCGCCGGGCGCTCGATCGTGATCCGGGCGCGGCTCGCCAATCCGGACGACAAGCTGCGGCCGGGCGTGTTCGCCCGCGTCGGCCTGACGCTGGCCGAGCGCGAGAACGCCGTCTTCGTGCCGGAGCAGTCCCTGGTGCCGCAGGGCGAGCGCCACTTCGTCTTCAAGGTGGTCGACGGCGGCGACGGCAAGAAGATCGTCCGCCTGACGGAGGTCAAGCTGGGCCAGCGCCAGCCGGCCCGCGCCGAGGTCGTCGAGGGCCTGACGCCGGGCGACGTCGTCGTTACCGGCGGCCTCCTCAAGGTCCAGGACGGCTTGCCGGTGCAGGTGGTGCCGGCGCCGCCCGCGGCCGGCACGCCGGCCGGAAAGGGCTGAGACGATGACGCTCTCGGAGCTCTCCGTCCGCCGTCCGGTGCTGGCGACGGTGATGAGCCTCGTCATCCTGCTGCTCGGCGTGATGTCCTACAGCCGGCTGTCGGTGCGCGAGTATCCGAACATCGACGAGCCGGTGGTGACGGTCGAGACGACCTACCGCGGCGCCTCGGCCGAGATCATCGAGAGCCAGGTGACGACGCCGCTCGAGGATTCGCTGTCGGGCATCGAGGGCATCGACGTCATGTCCTCGATCAGCCGCGCCGAGATGAGCCAGATCACCGTCCGGTTCCGCATCGACCGCGACGCGGACAGCGCCGCCTCGGACGTGCGCGACCGCGTCGGGCGGGTGCGCAACCAGCTTCCCGACGAGATCGACGAGCCGGTGATCGCCAAGGTCGAGGCCGACGCCCAGCCGATCATCTATCTCGCCTTCGCCTCCGACCGGCACTCGGCGATCGAGGTGACCGACTATGCCGACCGCTTCGTCAAGGACCGGCTGCAGAACCTGCCCGGCGTCGCCAACGTCCGCATCTTCGGCGAGCGCCGCATCTCGATGCGCATCTGGCTCGACCGCACGCGGCTCGCGGCCTTCAACCTGACCGCCCAGGACATCGAGGCGGCGCTGCGCCGGCAGAACATCGAGATCCCGGCCGGCCGCATCGAGAGCCAGTCGCGCGAGTTCACCGTCGTCAGCGAGACCGACCTGCGCACGCCGCAGCAGTTCAACGACATGATCATCCGCGACGAGGCCGGCTATCCGGTCCGGCTGCGCGACGTCGGCCGGGCCGAGATCGATGCCCGCGACACCCGGGTCTCGGCCCGCTTCAACGGCCAGCCGGCGGTCGCGCTCGGCATCATCAAGCAGTCGACGGCGAACCCGCTCGACGTCTCGCGGGCCCTCGGCGAGACCCTGCCGCAGATCACCGCCCAGGCGCCGACGGGCATGACGATCACCAACGCCTACGACACCTCGATCTTCATCGCGCGGTCGATCGACAACGTCTTCCGCACCATCGGCGAGGCGATCCTCCTGGTGGTGCTGGTGATCTTCGTCTTCCTGCGCTCGGTGCGCGCGACGATCGTGCCGCTGGTGACGATCCCGGTGTCGCTGGTCGGCGCCTTCTCGCTGATGCTGCTCTTCGGCTTCTCGATCAACACCCTGACCCTGCTCGCCATGGTGCTGGCGGTCGGCCTCGTCGTCGACGACGCCATCGTCATGCTGGAGAACATCTCCCGCTACGTCGAGGAGGGGATGCGGCCGTTCGAGGCGGCGCTCAAGGGCTCGCGCGAGATCGCCTTCGCGATCGTCGCGATGACCATCACGCTGGCCGCCGTCTATGCGCCGATCGCCTTCCAGACCGGGCGCACCGGCCGTCTCTTCGTCGAGTTCGCGCTGACGCTCGCCGGGGCGGTCATCGTCTCCGGCTTCGTCGCGCTGACGCTGTCGCCGATGATGTGCCGCCTGATGCTGCGCCACCAGGAGCACCACAACTGGGCCTTCCGCGTCACCGAGCGGGCGCTGGAGGGGCTGAATGCCGGCTACCGCCGGGTCCTGTGGTTCACTCTCGGGATGCGGTCGGCGGTCGTGCTGCTGATGCTGCTCGTCGCCGCCTTCGCGGCAGTGATCTTCCGCACGCTGCCGTCCGAACTCTCGCCGGTCGAGGATCGCGGCACCATCGTCGCCATCGGCATCGCCCCCGAGGGCTCGACCATCGGCTTCACCGAGAGCTACGCCCGGCGCATGGAGGCGATCTGGAAGTCGGTGCCGCAGGTCGAGAAGTATTTCCTCGTCGTCGGCTTCCCGGTGGTGACCCAGGCGATCAGCTTCGTCCGCCTCGTCGACTGGGAGGACCGCACGGTGCGCACCCAGGAGGTCGTGCCGCAGGTCATGCCCAAGCTCTTCGCCGGCATCCCCGGCATCCTCGCCTTCGCCACCATGCCGCCGTCGCTCGGGCAGAGCGCGATCGAGAAGCCGGTGCAGTTCGTCCTCCAGACCTCCTCGCCCTATGCCGAACTGCAGGCGGCGGTCGACCGGGTGATGGCGGCGGCCCGCCAGAACCCCGGCCTCGCCGGCCTCGACGTCGACCTCAAGCTCAACAAGCCGGAACTGCGGGTGACCGTCGACCGCGAGAAGGCCTCGAGCCTCGGCATCGGCGTCGACACCATCGGCCGCACGCTGGAGACGATGCTGGGCGGCCGCCAGGTCACCCGCTTCAAGCAGAACGGCAAGCAGTACGACGTCGTCGTCCAGGTCGCCGGCGTCGAGCGCACCAATCCCGAGCAGATGGCCGAGATCTTCGTCCGCGCAGCGTCTGGCCAGATGGTGCCGCTCGCCAACCTCGTCACCATCGTCGAGACGGTGGCCCCGCGCGAGCTCAACCATTTCAACAAGCTGCGCGCGGCGACCATCTCGGCGACGCTCAACCCCGGCTACGCGCTGGGCGACGCGCTCGCCTTCCTGCAGGCCGAGGCGGCGAAGCTGCCGCCCAACATCGTCAGCGACCTCGCCGGCTCCAGCCGCGAGTACCGGACCTCGACGGGCGGCATCTACGTCACCTTCCTGCTGGCGCTCGCCTTCATCTACCTCGTGCTGGCGGCGCAGTTCGAGAGCTTCGTCGACCCCTTCATCATCATGCTGACGGTGCCGCTGTCGATGACCGGGGCGCTGCTCGCCCTCCAGCTCACCGGCGGCACGCTCAGCGTCTACAGCCAGATCGGGCTGGTGACGCTGATCGG
>NZ_JAYSFE010000195.1:0-5570 GCF_041913585.1 Allostella sp. | reverse complement strand
CGCGCGAAATGCGCCAGCACTTCGCCCGTCCCGCGGCCGACGAAGAGAAACCAGGGGTCGCCGTCGTCGGTCGTCCCGAACTCGCTGTCGAACGGCAGGCCGCGCGCGCCGAGCAAGCTCGCCGCGCGGTACAGTTCCGCCTTCTCCTGCTCGGTCCAGCCGTTCGTTCGCGGCAGCGAGCCGAACAGCTCGATCACGTCCCCCACTCGATCCTCCGCCGGCCGACCGGTCCGATCGGCGATTGCCGCAAGCTAGGCCGAAGCCGCCACGTCCTCCGGAAAGAGCAGCCGGAAGGTGAACGGGTCGTAGTAGCGAAGCATGGCCTTGGCAAACTGCCGCGGCTCGATGTCCAGCGCCCGCGCCCAGGCCTCGTACTGGTCCGGCGGAATGCGCCCGTGCCCACCCTCGATCTGCGAGATGAAGGTGTAGTAGCGCAGGCCCACCCGCTCGGCCAGGTCGCGCTGGGTCATCGACCGGGCCTCGCGGCACGTCCGCAGCCAGCGTCCGGCGTCCTGGCGAAGCTGCCGCGCATGGTCGGCCGAACGCACATATTGCGCGTACATCACCAGCCTCCGTTCAACGTCGGTCTGATCGGGTGTCCATGTCATAGAGTTACTGGATACCCCATGGCCGGTCCATCGGATTCTCGCCTCCCGCCCCCCGAAGCCGCCTGCGCGGGGCGGCGCAGGCGGCGGCGGGAGGTAGGCACGGCAGCCTCGACGGTCGGGCGGACTGGAACCGGCGGCGAGCATCGGGGGGGCGAAGTGATACCCGTCTCCGGTGAACATCGAGGCTGCCGCGACGGTTTCCCGTTTCGACGCTTGCCAAGCGTCATCATCAGGCGGCGGTTGATGTGCTGACCACATCAATAAGTCACTGTATACGGCGGCTGCCGACGATGCGCAAGCACTTTTAGTCAATAAGTCGCTGTATGCGGCGATGGGGCCTACTGGCCCTCGCGCAGCCGCTTGACGAACTCCGCCAGTCCCGGTTGCCGCTGGCGGCGCAGCCGCTCCGCCCACAGGATGGCGCGGACCCGGGCCACGCTCTCCTCCAGGCTGCAATTGACGATGACGTAGTCGTATTCGGGCCAGTGGCTCATCTCGTCGGCGGCCCGCGCCATGCGGCGCGCCACCTCGTCGGCCGAATCGCGGGCCCGGGTGCGCAGCCGCCGCTCCAACTCGGCGGTCGACGGCGGCAGGACGAAGATGCTCACCAGATCGTCGCGCGCCGCCTGCTTCAGGGTCTGCGTTCCCTGCCAGTCGATGTCGAAGAGGACGTCGCGCCCGGCCGTGAGTTCCGCCTCGACCGTGCTCCGCGGCGTTCCGTAATAGTTGTCGAAGACCTTGGCGTACTCGAGGAACTCCCGGCGGTTGACCATCAGGTTGAAGGTGGTCAGGTCGACGAAGTGGTAGTCGACGCCGTCGCGCTCGCCGGCCCGCCTTGTCCGCGTCGTCATCGACACGGACATCTTCAGTTCCGGCTCCTCGGCCAGGACGCGACGCGAGATCGAGGTCTTGCCGGCGCCCGAGGGCGACGACAGGACCAGCATCATGCCGCGGCGCGGAATGTTCGGCTCCATGGGGACTCCCGGCCTACTCGATGTTCTGGATCTGCTCGCGGAACTGCTCGATCGCCTGCTTGAGGTCGAGTCCGATCCGCGTCAGCCCGATGTCGCCCGACTTCGAGCACAGCGTGTTGGCCTCGCGGTTGAACTCCTGGCACAGGAAGTCCAGGCGGCGGCCGACGGCCCCGCCTTCGGCCAGCATGGCGCGCGCCGCCGCGATGTGCGCGTGCAGGCGGTCGATCTCTTCGCGGATGTCGGCCTTGGCCGCGAGCAGCGCCGCTTCCTGGGCGAGGCGCTCCGGTCCGACCGGGTTCGCACCGTCGAGGAGGGCCTGGATCTGCGCGAGCAGCCGGTCGCGGATCGCAGCCGGCTGCGCGGCCGCGCTCGTCTGGGCGTGGGCGACATGGCCGGCGATCTCGTCGAGCCGCAGCGACAGGACCTGGAGCAGGCGTGCCCCCTCCTCGGCACGGCCGGCGACCAGCGCATCCAGCGTCCGGCCGAGATCCTCCATCAGGATCCGGTCGCGCTCGTCGGCGGCGGCTGCGTCGGGCGGCGCCTCGGCCGTCTCCAGGATGCCGCGGATCGCCAGCAGGCCGTCCAGCCGCGGCGGCGCCACGTCGAGCCGGCCCTCCAGGTCGTGCATCGCCTGGATCACCTGGCCGAGCAGCGCCTCGTTGATCGTGACCCGCTGTCCGCCCGAGCGTCCGGCGAGCGTCAGCGTCGCCGACACGTTGCCGCGCTTCAGGCGCTGCGCCAGCAGGTTGCGCAGCGGCAGGTCGAGATGGTCGCACCCCGGCGGCAGGCGCGTGCGGACCTCGAGCGCCCGCCCGTTGACGCTCTTCAGTTCCCAGGTCCACGCATCGTCGCCATGACGACCGTCGCGGCGGGCGTACCCCGTCATGCTGGCGATCTGCAAGACCCCTCCCCCGCGCCCTGGATTCCGGCCGAAGAGGCCGCAGGTGCGCCTTATAGCGGGGCCGGCTATCCTGAAACAATGACGCTGGGCCCGTCCGTCCCCGGAACCGTCCTGATTACCGGCGCATCGAGCGGAATCGGCGCCGCCCTGGCCCTGGCCTATGCCGGGACCGGTGCCACCCTGGCGCTCGGCGGCCGCGACCGGGACCGGCTGGAGGCCGTGGCCGCGGCCTGCCGCGCCTGCGGCGCGACGGTCGCGACGGCCGCCGTCGACGTGACCGACCGCCCGGCGATGGCCGACTGGGTCGCGGCCGCCGACGACGCCCGGCCGCTCGCGCTCGTCGTCGCCAACGCCGGCATCTCCGCCGGCACCGGCGACGGCGGCGAGTCGGAGGCACAGGCGCGGCGCATCTTCGCCGTGAATCTCGACGGCGTGCTCAACACCATCCACCCGGCCATCGCCCGGATGAAGCCGCGCCGGTCCGGGCATATCGCCCTCATGAGTTCGCTCGCCGCCTTCCGCGGCTTTCCCGGCGCCCCCGCCTATTGCGCCAGCAAGGCCGCCGTCCGGGTTCTGGGCGAGGCGCTGCGCGGCGAACTCGCCCAGGACGGCATCGGCGTCTCGGTCGTCTGCCCCGGCTATGTCGAGAGCGCGATGACGGCGGTCAACCGCTTCCCGATGCCGATGCTGATGCCGGCCGGGCGCGCCGCCCGGATCATCCGCCGCGGCCTCGACCGCAACCGCGGCCGGATCGCCTTTCCCTGGCCGGTCTACTGGACGGTCCGGCTGCTGGCGGCCCTCCCCGTCGCCTGGGTCGATCCGCTGCTGCGTCGGCTGCCCGCCAAGGGCCGCTGACTATTCCGCGGGCAGGCCGCGCTGGATGCGACGCCAGCGGGCGACGTTGCGGTTGTGGTCGGCAAGGTTGGTGGCGAAGGCATGGCCGCCCGAACCGTCGGCGACGAAGTAGAGGTCGTCGGTCGCGGCCGGCTGCGCCGCCGCCTGCAGCGAGGCCCGCCCCGGCGTCGCGATCGGCGCCGGCGGCAGCCCCTGCACGACATAGGTGTTGTAGGGCGAGGCGTGGTCGAGATCGCGCCGGGTCAGGCTGCGGTCGAGCCCGCCCCCGCCGGTCAGCCCGTGGATGACCGTCGGATCGGACTGCAGCCGCATGCCGCGACGCAGGCGGTTGACGAAGACCGCGGCGACCCGGGCGCGCTCGTCGGCGCGCGCCGTCTCCTTCTCGACGATCGAGGCGAGGACCAGCAGTTCCGCCGAGGTGGCCAGTGGCAGGGCGGGGTTGCGCTCGGCCCAGGCCCGCGCGACCTCGACCCGCATGGCGCGCCGCATCCGCTCGACCAGTTCGTCGCGCCGATCCCCCCAGACGTAGAAGTAGGTGTCGGGAAAGGCCTCGCCTTCGGCGAGCGGCGGGCCCATGGGCCCTTCGAGCCCGACCGCGGCTTCGACCAGTTGCAGGACGTCGCGGGCGCTCGCCCCCTCCGGCACGGTCAGGCGGCGCTGGTGAACGCGGCCGGACGCGACGATGCGAGCCGCGTCGCGCACCGAGACCCCGGCCGGGAAGGCGTATTCGCCGGCCCTCAGCCGGCCCTCGAGACCGGCCCGGAAGACCGCGAAATGGAACAGCCAGGGATGCTCGACCACGCCCTCGGCGGCGAGCTTGCGGGCGATCGCCTCGCCGCCGAAGCCGCGGGGCACGAGGACGAGCCGTTCTTCGGCGAGCGGCCCCGGCTGGCCGATACGCTGGTCGGCCCACCACCAGGCGGCGCCCAGCGCCGCCCCGCCGACCAGCATCAGGAGGGCGAGGAGGCGCAGGAGGGTACGCATCGCAGCGCCCCGGCGCCCGTCAGGGCGCCGGGCCGAAGACCAGCGAGGCGTTGGTTCCGCCGAACCCGAACGAGTTGGACAACGCGTAGCGCACCCGGCGTTCCTTGGCCTGGTGCGGCACCAGGTCGAGATCGCAACCCTCCGACGGATTGTCGAGGTTGCGCGTCGGCGGCACCACGCCGTCGCGGATCGCGAGGATCGAGTAGATCGCCTCGACGGTGCCGGCTGCTCCCAGGAGATGCCCGATCGCGGACTTCGTCGACGACATGGACAGCTTGTAGGCGTGGGCGCCGAAGAGACGCTTCACCGCGCCCAGTTCGATCTCGTCCCCGAGCGGGGTCGAGGTGCCGTGGGCGTTGACGTAGTCGATATCGCTGACGTCGAGGTTCGCGGACTTCAGCGCGTTGCGCATCGCCCGGAACCCGCCATTGCCGTCCTCCGGCGGGGCGGTGACGTGGTAGGCGTCGCCCGACATGCCGTAGCCGCGGATTTCGGCATAGATCTTGGCGCCGCGCTTCTTCGCGTGCTCGTACTCCTCGAGCACGACGCAGCCCGCCCCCTCGCCCATGACGAACCCGTCACGGTCGCGGTCCCAGGGCCGCGAGGCCCGCTCGGGCGTGTCGTTGAAGCCCGTCGACAGGGCGCGCGCCGCCGCGAAGCCGGCGATGCCGAGCCGGCACACCGCCGCCTCCGCGCCGCCCGCCACCATCACGTCGGCATCCCCCCAGGCGATGAGCCGGGAGGCGTCGCCGATGGCATGGGCGCCGGTCGAGCAGGCGGTGACGACCGCATGGTTCGGCCCGCGGAACCCGTAGCGGATCGAAAGATGTCCGGACGCGAGGTTGATGAGGCAGGCCGGAATGAAGAACGGGCTGATGCGCCGCGGACCGCGGTCGCGGAGCGTCAGCGCCCCTTCCTCGATCCCCGGCAGGCCGCCGATGCCGGAGCCGATCATGACCCCGGTCCGCTCGCGCTCCTCCTCGTCCTCGGGCTCCCAGCCGGCGTCCTGGACGGCCTGCACGCCCGCGGCCAGCGCATAGATGATGAACTGGTCCATCTTGCGCTGGTCCTTGGACGGGACCCAGTCGTCCGGATTGAAGTGGCCGTTCGCCGTCTCTCCCCGCGGCACCTGGCCGGCGACCTTGGCCGGCAGGTCGGAGACGTCGAACGACTGGATGGCATTGAGACCGGAGTCGCCGGCGATCAGGCGCTTCCAGTTGTGCTCGACCCCCACCCCGAGCGGGGTGA
>NZ_JAYSFE010000194.1:0-5891 GCF_041913585.1 Allostella sp. | reverse complement strand
ATGCCCAACGTCGATGCCGCCAACATCGCCTTCAACCTCCTGAAGGCGCTGGGCGACGGCCTCTCCGTCGGCCCGATGCTGGTCGGTGCCGGCGGTGCCGCGCATGTGCTGACGCCGGCGGTGACGACGCGCGGCATCCTCAACATGACCGCGGTCGCCGTCGTCGACGCCCAGGGGCGCGGGGAGGACTGATGGCCGAGGGGCCGGAGCGCGCCGCGCCGGCCAACCTCTACGGCCTGACGCCGCGCCTGATGGGCGCCATCGGCCGCGCGCTGGAGCAGGGCCAGGACAGCCACGTCCGCGCCTTCGTCCGTCCGCTCCATCCGTCCGACCTGGCCGACCTCATCGAGCGGCTCGACGACGACGATCGGGCGCGGCTGTTGGCGGCCATCGCCGACGTCTTCGATCCCGAGTGCCTCCCCTGGCTGGAGGAGCCGGTGCGCGAGGAGGTCCTGGAGCGGCTCGGCACGCGGCGGGTGGCCGAAGCCGTCGCCGAGCTCGAGACCGACGACGCGGTCGAGGTCCTGGATTCCCTCGACGAGCTCGAGCGGCGCGAGGTGCTGCGCCAGGTCCCGGCAGCGGACCGCGCCGTCCTGGAGCAGGGGCTGACCTATCCCGAGGACAGCGCCGGCCGCCTGATGCAGCGCGAGCTGGCGGCGGTGCCGCCGCACTGGACCGTCGGCCAGACGATCGACTTCATGCGCAGCGCCGCCGACCTGCCCGACCATTTCTTCGACATCTTCGTCATCGACCCGCGCCACAAGGCGATCGGCGTCGTCCCCGTCAGCCGGCTGCTCCGGGCCGGGCGACCGGTCCGCATCACCGACATCATGGACCGCGAGTTCCATCGCATCCCGGCCACCGCCGACCAGGAGGAGGTGGGGCTGCTGTTCCAGCGCTACGGCCTCGCGTCGGCGCCGGTGGTCGATGCCGACGACCGGCTGGTCGGCGTCGTCACCGTCGACGACGCGGTGCATGTCCTGGACGAGGAGGCCGAGGAGGACATGGCCCGCCTCGGCCGGGTCGGCGACACCAACGTCAACGCCTCGGTGCTGGAGACGGCGCGCTCGCGCATCCGCTGGCTGCTCGTCACGCTGGTCAACACGCTCATCGCCTCGACGGTGATCGCCCAGTTCGAGGCGACGATCGGCAAGTTCGTGGCGCTGGCGGTGCTGATGCCGATCGTCGCCGCCATGGGCGGCAATGCCGGGATGCAGGTGGTGACCGTCGTCGTGCGCGCCCTGGCCACCCGGGACCTGGCGCCCGACAACATGCGCCGCGTCATCCTCAAGGAACTGGGCGTGGGCGTCCTCAACGGGGTCGTGTTTGCGGCCGTGCTGGGCACCGTCGCCGGCCTCTGGTTCGCGGACGTGCGGATCGCCTGGGTGCTGGCCGTGGCGATGATCTTCAACATGGTCTGGGCCGGGCTCGCGGGAGCGGCGATCCCGATCCTCATCCGGCGGCTGCGCATCGACCCGGCGGTGGGGGCCGGGCCGCTCCTCACCACCACGACCGACGTCCTCGGCTTCCTCTCGTTCCTCGGCCTCGCCAGCCTCGTCCTGCTCTGAGCCGAGATCGGCGGGAAGCCAAGTCTTCGTTTGCGCGCAAAACGATGGGTTGATTCCGGCCGCACGTTCCTGAGACTATCGCGCAGCGTGCGCGATCATGTGCCTGACCCTCCCTGGCTCCTACCGGATTGCCGGCCGGCGCCGCGCGTGGGATTCCGGCCGCCGATGACGCGGCGCGGGGCCATGGCCGGCGCGGGCGGGCCGCGGTGTCCCGCGGGTCGCCCGCCCGGGTCGATGAAGGAAGGTGCTCGATGATGCTGCGCAGTCTGATGAGGGTGGTCGGCGCCGTGCTCCTGCTGGCACTGCCGATCTCGGCCCGGGCCGAGACCCTGCCGCCGCCGACGGGAACGACGATCCTGGAGTTGAGCGGCAACATCGCCAACACCACCGACGGCAAGGTGGCGAAGTTCGACAAGGCGGCCCTGGAGGCGCTCGGCACCACCACGGTCCGCACCTCGACCAAGTGGACCGAAGGACCGGTCACCTTCGAAGGCCCGCTGATGCGCGACCTGCTCAAGAAGGTCGGCGCCTCCGGCACCGAGATCGTGGCGGTCGCGCTGAACGACTACAAGGTCAAGATTCCGATCGCCGACTTTGACAAGTTCAACGTCATCCTCGCCCATCGCCGCGACGGCAAGGCGATGCCGGTCCGGGACAAGGGGCCGCTGTGGATCATGTATCCCTTCGACGACAACCCGTCCCTCAAGACCGACCTCTACTTCGCCCGTTGCGCCTGGCAGCTTAAGGCAATCGAAGTCCGGTAGGATCGATGCCCGAGTCGGCAACGGGTGAGGTCGTAGCGTCTCCGCAACCGCGCAGCCGCGCCGCGCGGTTGCGGGTGACGGTGATCGCCGGCCTCCTCGTGTCGACCGTCGTCGTCGCCATCCTCTTCGCCTCGACGCTGCGCGATCTCTACAAGCGGGCCGAGGTCTTCCAGTACGACATTCTCTGGTACGCCTATCAGACCCATCTCGAATACCAGAAGCTGACCGACCTCCTGCTGGCCGCGCAGACGCCGGGCTCGCACGTCGACCGCGACCGCATCTCGACCGCCGCCGACATTTTCTTCAGCCGCAATCCCAGCATGGTCACCGTGCTGGGTCCCGAGATCGGCGCCGACAACCCGACGCTGCAACTCGTCGTGGCCCGGATCGAAGAACTCATCACCGAGACCGACCGGCTGCTGGAGCGCGCCGACCTCGACATTGCCAGCATCGCGAGGATCCTCTCGGAGAAGACGGAATCGCTGAGCCCGCTCCTCCAGGACCTGCTCTCGGACGTGCGGCAGCGTTCGGCGCAGCACTGGCAGAACGAGAAGCTGGCCATGCTCCACTCGCTGCTGGCGGTGGTGGTGGCGGCGGTCGTCCTCATCACCTGCCTCCTGGCGTTCGGAGCACTGTCGACGGTCCAGATGCGCCGGCTGGAGCAGCAGGGGCAGGAACTGACCGAGCTCTCGGAGGGCCTGAAGCTCGCCAAGGAGGCGGCCGAGCGCGCGAACTCGACCAAGTCCGCCTTCCTCGCCACCATGAGCCACGAGATCCGCACGCCGCTCAACTCGGTGATCGGCATGGCCGACCTCCTGGTCGACACGCCGCTCAACGAGACCCAGCTCCGCTACACGCGCGTCATCAACGCCTCGGCCCAGCACCTCCTGTCGATCATCGGCGACATCCTCGACTTCTCGCGCATCGAGGCCGGCAAGCTCGAGATCGAGTGCATCCCATTCGACCTCCGGGCCCTCTGCGACGACGTGATCGAGATCGCCCGCGGCCTGCCGAACGGGGCGGTCCTCGAAATCTCCAAGCATGTCGACGACGACGTGCCGTCGGCGCTGATGGGCGATCCGGGGCGGCTGACGCAGGTCCTGCTCAACATCGTCGGCAATGCGGTCAAGTTCACCGAGGCGGGCAGTGTCCGCCTCTCCATCTCGGTCACCCGGCGGGAGGCCAAGTACATCGGCCTCACCTTCTCGGTGACGGACACCGGCAAGGGCATCCCGGCCGAACTGCACAGCCGCCTGTTCGAGCCGTTCGAGCAGGCCGATTCCGACGTCGGCCGCCTGAAGAGCGGCACCGGCCTCGGCCTCGCCATCAGCAAGCGCCTCGTCCAGGTGATGGGCGGCGCGATCGGTTTCGACAGCGAACTCGGCAAGGGCTCGACCTTCTGGTTCCAGATTCCGTTCGAGATCGGACGGGCGGCGGTGCCGGTCGCCGGCAAGCGGCCGGACGTGGTGCTGCCGTCCAGCACCCATCTCCGCGTGCTGGTGGCCGAGGACACGCCGGCCAACCAGCTCGTCATCCGCTCGATGCTGGAGAGCCTCGGCCACCGGGTGCAGACGGTGAGCAACGGCGCCGAGGCGGTCGACGCCGCCCAGCGGCTGAAGTTCGACCTCGTGCTGATGGACCTGCAGATGCCGATCATGGGCGGCTACGAGGCGACCCGGCGCATCCGCGCGCTGCCCGGAGAGGCGGGCCGGGTGCCGATCGTGGCCTTGACCGCGCTGGCCCTCGCCACCGATCGCGAGCGGGCCCAGGCCAGCGGCATGAACGAGTTCCTGACCAAGCCGATCCGCAAGGCCGACCTGACGGGACTGATCGACCGCCTGCTCGGCCGGGTCCACGCGCCGGTGCCGCAGCCGACCGAGGAGCTCGAGTTTGACGAGGAGCGCCTGAGCGAACTGCTGGAGAGCGTCGGACTGCAGCAGTTCGAGCGCATCCTCGACACCTTCGCGACCGACGTGCGCTTCGACCTGGCCGAGGTCGAGCGCGCGGTCGGCGCCGCCGACCTGCCGGCGCTGCGCATCCGCGCTCATCGGCTGAAGGGCATCTTCTACCAGATCGGCGCCTGCAACGCGGGCAAGCTCGCCGGCATGATCGAGGCGGCCGAGGGCGGCGAGGCGCTGGTGCTGGCGCGCAGCCTGCTGTCCTACGCCCCGACCGCGATCGAGGAGGCGATGCGCCACGGCGAGTCGCTGATCGTCAGCCACGGCTTCGCCGCCGAGGCCGGGGGGCGCGCCAGGGTCTGAGCAGCCCTATCCGAGCAGGCCGGTTTCGCGCAGGTAGCGCGCCGTTCCGGCATGGAGGAAGCGGGGCGCCGGGGCCGCCGCCAGCGTATTGGCGAGCGTCGTCTCGCGCGCCTGCGCCAGCCGCCGGCCCAACTCCGCTTCCGCACGATGCAGCGCCCGCGCATAGCGCCAGGCGGCCGCCTCCGGGAGGTCCGGCCGGGCCATGACGACGTTCCACGCGCCGACGGTTCCCAGCGGCTCGCCGATCCCGGGATAGGCGCCGGCCGCGACCGTCATCGGCTTGAGGAACGGATGCCGGGCCTGGACCCGCGCCGTCTCGCCGGCATCGAGCCCGATGAAGCGGGCGCCCGCCGGTACCGCCGCCACGCGCGCGAAGCCGGGCCAGCCGACGCCGCCGCCCCACAGCGCGGCCGCCCGCCCGTCCAGCACCATCGGCGGCCCGTCGCCGGCCTTCTCCAGCAGCACCGGGTCGAAGTCGCGGTCGGGATCGAGGCCGAGGCCGTCGAGCACGTAGCGCGCCTGGACGACGAGGCCCGAACTTGCGGCGCCGAGCACGACGCGCTGGCCGCGCAGGTCGGCGATGCGGCGGAAGGGCCGGTCGGCGCGCACGACGAACATGCCGGGACTGGAATACATGGCGCCGACGATCCGCGCCGCGGTCGCCGGCCGGCCGATCCCCGCCAGCGCCTCGTAGGCGCTGGTGCCCTGGACGAGCCCGAGATCGAGCGCGCCCGTCTCCAGCATCGGCAGGTTGGCGCCGCTGCCCGGCGTCGCCCGGAGTTCGAGCCGCAGGCCGGGATCGGACGCGGCCAGGGCGCCGGCCAGGGCGGCGCCGTAGACCGCGAAGCCGCCGCCCTCGGTGGCGGTGCCGAGCGTCAGGACGAGCGGCGCCTCGGATTCGGCGGCAGCGGGCCCGGCGGCCGCCACGGCGGCGGTCGCGGCCAGCAGCGCCCGGCGGGAGAGGCGGCGCTCGGCGGCGCGGTCGGATGCGGTCGGCACGGGTTCTGGCTCCTTCCGTCGACGGCGAGTCCCATAGAAGACTAGGGGCGATCCAGACGAAGGCAATTCCCGGAGTCCGCCATGACCGAGTTCGCGCCGCCCGACCCCGACTATGCCGCGCGCGTGCGCGCGAGCTTCGGCCGGCAGGCCTTCATGGCGCTGCTCGGCGCCCGCTTGGACGAGGTCGGACCCGGCACCTGCCGCATCTCGCTGCCCTACCGGTCGGAACTCTCCCAGCAGCACGGCTTCTTCCATGGCGGGGTCATCGGCACCATCGCCGACAATTGCGGCGGCTACTC
>NZ_JAYSFE010000193.1:0-5949 GCF_041913585.1 Allostella sp. | reverse complement strand
AATGGTGCCGCCGGTGATAATCGAAATCACGACCCCACCCTTACCAAGGGTGTGCTCTACCACTGAGCTACGGCGGCTCCGGGAAGGCGGGGACTGATACACGGGGGCGCCGCCGGAGGCAAGCCCCGTCGCTGCGGCCCGTCCCTACGACCCGCCCTGCGGCCGCGGGTCAGGGTCGCAGGACCGCCAGCGCGCGACGGTGTGCGATGAGGGTGCTGCGTCCGTCGGCGAGGCGCCAGACGCGGATGGCGACGGGGAGGCCGACGGCGGGGGCGATCGCCCATTCGGTCAGCGTCTCGGCCGGGCGGCCGTCGGGGCCGGTGCCGCGGCGGTGGTGCTCGACCGCGACCACCGGATGCGGGCCGGCGGGCGTTGCCTCGACGCGACGTTCGGCGACGGCGACGTGGACGAACCAGCGGGCAGTGCCGACAGGGCTGTCCTCGATCGCATCGAAGGTGACGACGCGGCCCGGCTCCAGCGGCGGCAGGGCGGCGAGGCGGGCAGGATCGAAGCGGGTCGCGGTGCCGTCGGCGGCGAGCGCCGGGAAGAGGCCGGCGGCGATGCGCAGGCGGCGGAGCGTGCCGGCGTCGGTTTCCGACACCTCCACGATCTCCGGGCCGGCGGCAGCGACGGTCCAGGTCGGGCCGGGCAGGGCGGCGCCCGCGTCCTGCCAGAGGATGCGGGTGCCGACGGCGGGCGGCTCTGCCGCGGCCGCGGTCGCGGCGAGGAGCGCGGCCGCCGCTGCGGCCATGCCGCCCGCCAGGCTCACGGCGCCGCCGGCCGCGCCGCCGCCTCGCGCTGGAGCTGCGGCTTCAGGATCTTGCCGAAGGCGTTCTTCGGTAGTTCGGGATAGAGATGCACCACCTTCGGCGCCTTGACCGGCCCGACTGCGTCGCGGGCGAAGGCGAGGAGGTCGGCCGGAGCGGTCGCGGCGCCGGGGCGGAGCTGGACCGCGGCATGGACCGCCTCGCCCCATTTCGCGTCCTCGACGCCGAAGACGGCGACGTCGAGCACGTCCGGGTGGCGCCCGAGGGCGGCCTCGACGTCGATGGGATAGACGTTGAAGCCGCCGGTGATGACGACCTCGCGCGAGCGACCCTTCAGGGTGAGGTAGCCGCGGGCGTCGAGCGCGCCGAGGTCGCCGGTGCGCAGCCAGCCGTCGACCAGCGTCTCGGCCGTCTTCTCGGGATTGCGCCAGTAGCCGCTCATCACGAGGTCGCCGCGGGCGCACACTTCGCCCGTCTCGCCCATCGGCAGGCGGCGTCCCTCGGGATCGAGAATCGCGACCTCGGTCATCAGGCTGGCGCGGCCGACGGTCGGCCGGTTCTCCTCCACCATCAGTTCGGCCGGCGGGACGACGGTGATGATCTGCGGCGCCTCGGTCTGGCCGTAGGAGGTGGCGACGACCGGTCCGAACCGCTCCTGTGCGGCGCGGATGCGCTCCGGCCGCATCGGCCCGCCGCCATAGACGAGGTTGCGCAGGCTCGGGCAGGGGGCATCGTCCGCCGCCTCCATCAGCATGTAGATGAGGGTCGGCGGCAGGAAGGTCAGCGTCGTGCCGAAGCGGCGGAAACATTCCAGCAGCTCGGCCGGCCGCTGCCGGTCGACGACGGCGATGCGCCCGCCCGCCGCCAGCGTCGGCACGAGGTAGGTCGAAGTGCCGTGGGTGATGGGGGCGGCCGCGAGGTAGCGGTCGGTGGTCCCCAGGCCGTAATGGTGGATCTGGGTCAGCGCGTTCGTCGTCCAGGAACGATAGGGCTGCATCACCCCCTTGGGCGCCCCGGTCGAGCCGCCGGTGAACTTGATCGCCTGGGTCGCGTCGAGCGGCAGGTCGTTGGGCGCCGGCTCGCGGCCGGTGCCGGCGGCGACCAGCCCCTCCAGCGTGCCGGCGGCCGCGCTGTCCGGGTCGATGGTGACGAGCCGGGCGCCCTGCGGGTCGAAGCCGTCGCGGCACTCGAGGTCGGCGATGACGATCGAGGGCTCGGTGAAGCCGACCATGCGGTCGAGCTCCTGCCGGCCGTTCTTCGGGTAGAGCGGGACCCAGACCTTGCCGGCCGCCATGGTGGCGAGCAGCGCCGTCACATGGTCGGCGCTGTTGTAGGCCGAGAGGCCGACGCGGCTGCCGGGGGTCGGGTCGATCGCCTGGAGGCCGGCCGCCAGCGCCGACACCCGCGCGGCCAGCGCGCGATAGGAGAGGCGGCCGGCCGCGTCCTCGAGCGCCGGGGCGTCGGGCTGCAATTCCGCCCGTCGGAAGAAGAACCGAATGGGATGCATCGGCGACCATAGGACGGGGCCGACCGCCGCTGTCAATCGCGGGCGGCGTCGCTAGACTGCCGAAGAGCCCCGACACCAGGAGGAACGACCATGCAACAGGACGCGCGCGGCCTCGCGCTCTCGACCGACCTGCCCGAGGCGGCCCGGGCCTATGACGCGGCGATCGCCTCCTATCTCGGCTACCGCACCGATGCCGCCCGCCATGTCGAGGCGGCGCTGGCGGCCGACCCCGGCTTCGCCATGGCGCATCTGCTGCGCGGCTACCTCGCCATGCTCGCCTTCAACCGCGCCTTCGTGCCGGCGGCGCAGGCGGCGCTGGCCGAGGCGCGCAAGGCCGAGGCCGGGCTGACGGCGCGCGAGCGGCACCATGTCGAGGCGCTGGCGGCATGGACCGAGGGGCGGCTGTGGCGGATGCTGCACGCCTGGGAGGCGATCCTGGCCGACCATCCGACCGACGTGCTGGCGCTCCGCCTCGCCCACTTCAACTATTTCTGGCTCGGCGAGGCCGATGCCATGCGCCGCTCCGTCCTCCACGCCAAGCCGGGCTGGGCCGCCGACCTGCCGGGCTGGGGCACCGTGCTCTCCTGCGAGGCCTTCGCGCGCGAGGAGTGCGGCGAGTATCGCGAGGCCGAGGCGGCCGGACGTGCCGCCGTCGCCATCGACCCGCGCGACCTCTGGGGCACCCACGCCGTCGCCCACGTCCTGGAGATGGAGGGCCGTCAGCAGGACGGCATCGCCTGGCTCGACGGGCTCCAGGGCCATTGGGAGGGGGCGGCGGCGATCGTCCATCACCTGTGGTGGCACCGCGCGCTCTACCATTGGGAACTGGGCGAGTTCGACGCCGTGCTGGCGCTCTACGACGGGCGCTTCCGCAACCCCGACTCGCCGCTGACCCGCGCCATGCCGGACCTCTACATCGACATCCAGAACGCGACCGCGATGCTGTGGCGGCTGGAGCGGGCGGGGGTCGCGGTCGGCGAGCGCTGGGCCGAACTCGCCGACAAGGCGGAGGCGCGGGCGGGAGACACGCTCTCGGCCTTCACCCAGCCGCACTGGATGCTGGCGCTGGCCGCCACCGGCCGCGGCGCGGCGGCGGGGCGGCTGGTCGCCGAGCTGGCGGCGGCGGGCGAGGGCGACACCACGCTCGCCTGCATCCATGCCGCCGTCACCGGGCCGACGGCGGCCGCCGTCCTCGCCCACCGCCAGGGCGACTGGGCGCGCGTCGTCGACCTGCTCTGGCCGATCCGCAACGAGCTGTGGCGGCTCGGCGGCAGCCACGCCCAGCGCGACATCTTCCGCCAGATGCTGGCCGACGCCGCGGCGCGCGCGGGCGACCGCAACCGCCTGCGCGCCGTGCTCGCCGAGGAGACGGCCGGCCGCACCCTGCCGCTGACCCGCCGCCGCGGCTACGCGCCGCTGGCGATCGCGGCCTAGGTCGGATCAGTCGGCCGCCATCCCGGCAAAGGCGTCGAGCGGCACCGGGCGCAGCGGCACGCGGACGCTGGGCGGCGGCACGGCGCCGGGATCGGTGCCGGCCGCGGCCGCCAGCAGGTGCTGGACGGCGGTCGCGCAGACCCGGCCCTGGCACAGGCCCATGCCGGCCCGCGTCGCCATCTTGAGCGGCCCCGGCGCGCGGTAGCCGAGGCGGACGGCATCGGCGATCTCGCCCGCCGTCACGTCCTCGCAGCGGCAGACGACCGTGTCAGCGCCGGCGGCCGCGAAGACGCCGGGGCGGAGCGCCGACCAGTCGGCGAGCGCCTCGCGGAAGACGCGCCGGCGGCGCCGGCGGTCGATCGCCGCCTCGGCCCGCCAGTCGAGCACGCCGCCGCGGCCGAGGCGGCGGGCGATGGCGGCCGCCGCGATCAGCCCTTCGTCCAGCGCGTTGTCGACGCCGAGCACGCCGGCGCCGTCGCCGGCCGCGAAGAGACCCGGCACCGTCGTCTCCAGCTCGTCGCTCCGCTTCGGGAACCAGCCGCCGAGGCCGACGTCCCAGCCATGCTCGGCACCGGCCAGTCGCGTCAGCTCGATATTGGGCCGCACGCCGAAGCCGAGACCCAGCGTCCGCGCGGCGATGCGCCGGCGCCCGCCCGGAAGCGGCCGCCAATCGTCGTCGACCGG
This sequence comes from Allostella sp., assembly GCF_041913585.1. Taxonomy (NCBI): domain Bacteria; kingdom Pseudomonadati; phylum Pseudomonadota; class Alphaproteobacteria; order Rhodospirillales; family Allostellaceae; genus Allostella; species Allostella sp. Next base: position 1,557 of record NZ_JAYSFE010000193.1, on the reverse strand, counting down.
CGCCACCTCGACCCCGGTGACGCCGCCGCGGTCGCCGTCGACCGCGGTGACGGCATGGCGCCGCAGCACCGGGATGCCGCCCCAGAGCAGGCGCCAGCGGTGGCCGATGCCGGCCGCGAGCAGGGATGGCTGGGTGGCGAGGCCGAGCAGGACCGAGAAGCCCGGCCGCGCGGCGGCGTCGACGACGGCGGCGACCGGGACCCGGTGGGCGCGAAGCTGCGCCGCCAGGAGGTAGAGCAGCGGCCCGGCGCCGGCGAGCACGACCGGGCCGGTCGGCACCGTGCCGGCGCCCTTCAGCAGCAGTTGCAGCCCGCCCAGCCCGAAGACGCCGGGCCGCTGCCAGCCCGGCACCGGAACCGCGATCTCGACCGCCCCGGTCGCCACCAGCAGAAGCCGCGGCGCCAGGCGCTGGAGCCGGCCGTCGTCGGCCCTCACCCAGAGCGAGCGGTCGGGATGGATGGCGACGACCTCGTGGTCCGGGCGATGGTCGATGCCGGGGGTGGCGGCGAGGCGGGCGCGGAGTTCGGCGCCGCGCGGGTCCCGACCGGGTCCGCGCCGACCGGGTCCGCGCCGACCGCCGGCGGCGCCGGTGCGGAAGACCTGGCCGCCGGCGCGGGCGTTGTCGTCGACCAGCGTCACCGCCAGGCCGGCTTCGGCCAGCGCCAGTGCCGCGGCCGCACCCGCCGGCCCGGCGCCGACGACGACCGTCTCCGCCGCGGCGCTCACGGCGGCGATCCCGCCAGCGTCACCACCATGCCGGCCGCGACCGGGGTGCGGCAGGTCCGCACCTGCGGCCGGCCGTCGACGGTGGCGATGCATTGCAGGCAGGTGCCCATCAGGCACCAGGGTCCGCGTGGCTCGTCGCGGCGCACCGAGCGGTGGAAGGCGGCATGGCCGCGGGTCAGCAGGGCGGCGGCGAGCGGCATCCCTTCCGGCAGGTGCAGCGTCCGGCCGTCGACGGTGACCGGGACGAGGCGGTCCTCGGGGCCGAGGCTGCGGAAGCGCGCGGCCGGGGCCGCGGGTGGGGCAGGGGGTGGCGGGTGCAAGGGCGGTCGGGTCCGGTCGGCCGGGGGTTGCAGGTCCGAGGTCAGCATAGATGCGCCCGGACCCGGCGCAAGCGCTTGCCGCGCCGGCATCTTCGGCGCTACCCGTAGGGCCGGAGCAGCGAAGGGGCCAGCCTATGCCGCAGCCGGTCGTCGAGGCCGAAATCGCCATCCTGGGCGCCGGGATCGTCGGCGCCGCCTGCGCCTGGCACCTCGCGAAGCGTGGCCGGCGGGTCGCCCTCGTCGACCGGGCGATGCCGACCGCCGGCACGTCCGGGGCCTGCGACGGCTATGTCTCGATCTCCTCCAAGAAGCCCGGCCTGGTCATGGCGATGGCGGCCGAGAGCAAGCGGCTCTACCCCGAGGTGGTGGCCGACATCGGCCGCGACGTCGACTACCGCACCTGTGGCGGGCTTCTGCTGGTCGAGGACCCGGCGACGCTCGACCAGCTGGAGGAGCGGGCGGCGGGCGTGCGCTCCTACGGCTTCGACATGCACCATCTCGACCGCCGGGC
>NZ_JAYSFE010000192.1:0-6101 GCF_041913585.1 Allostella sp. | reverse complement strand
CGACCGTCGCGATTGTGACGGGCTCGATTGCGGCGGGGACGGGCGGGCCCTACATTCCCCGCCCATGACCGCACCATCCTCTGCCTCGCGCCGGCGCCCGACGATCGGCATCACGCTCGATTCCGAATCCCCGGGCGGCTACTCCAAGATGCCGTGGTACGCGCTGCGGGAGAACTACTGCGCCGCGGTGGCGGCCGCGGGCGGCCTGCCGATGCTGCTGCCGCACGAGCCGGACCAGGCGTCCGACTATCTCGACCGCATCCAGGGCCTCGTCATCACCGGCGGGGCGTTCGACGTCGACCCGGCGCTGTTCGGCGCGGACACCCGGCACGCCACCGTCAAGACCAAGGACCGTCGCACTGCGTTCGAACTGGCAGTGACGCGCGGCGCGATCGCCCGCGGCATGCCGATCCTCGGCATCTGCGGCGGCCAGCAATTGCTCGCCGTCGTGCTCGGGGGCACGCTCGTGCAGCACATCCCCGACGAGGTGCCGGGGGCGCTCGCCCACGAGCAGCCGAACCCGCGCACCGAGCCCGGCCATGCCGTGCGCGTCACCCCCGGCACGCTGCTGCACCGCATCGTCGGCGTGGCGGAACTGCCGGTGAACAGCGCCCACCACCAGGCGGTCAAGAGCGTGCCCGCCTCCGTCGTCGTCGATGCAGTGGCGCCGGACGGCGTCATCGAAGGCATCGAGGATCCCGCCCAGCGTTTCTGTCTCGGGGTGCAGTGGCATCCGGAATACGGCATCAGCGAGGGCGACGGCCGGATCTTCGGGGCCTTCGTCGCCGCGGCGGGCTGAGATGGCAGACGCCGATCCGTCCTCGGACGGGACGAAGGGGGATCGCATCGCCAAGGTGCTGGCGCGGGCCGGTCTCTGTTCGCGCCGCGATGCCGAGCGCTGGATCGCCGAGGGGCGGGTCCGGGTGAACGGCCGCGTGCTGGAGACCCCGGCCTGCGTCGTCGGACCCGCCGATACGGTGCTCGTCGACGGCAAGCCCCTGCCGATGGCCGAACGCACCCGGCTCTGGCGCTTCCACAAGCCGGCGGGGGTCGTCACCACCCACCGCGACCCGCAGGGCCGGCCGACCCTGTTCGACATCCTGCCGCCGGGCCTGCCCCGGGTGGTCTCGGTCGGCCGGCTCGACCTCAACAGCGAGGGGTTGATCCTCCTCACCAACGACGGCGCGCTGGCGCGGCGGCTCGAGCTCCCCGCCACCGGCTGGGTCCGCCGCTACCGCGTGCGGGTGAACGGGCATGTCGATCCCGCCCGGCTCGCCGCCCTCGAGGCGGGGGTCACCGTCGACGGCGTCGCCTACGGCCCGATCCGGGCCGTGCTCGATGGCCAGAAGGGCGACAATGCCTGGCTGACGGTGAGCCTGCGCGAAGGCAAGAACCGCGAGATCCGCCGCGTCATGGAGCATCTCGGCCACCGGACCAACCGGTTGATCCGGGTCGCCTACGGCCCCTTCCAGCTCGGCGAGCTGGAACGTGGTGCGGCCGCCGAGGTGCCGGGCCGGGTCCTGCGCGACCAGCTCGGCGTGGCGGCGGAGGCGGAGCTGCGCGCCGCCCCGGCCACGGCCGGCCGCACGCGGGAGCCGGCGTCGGGCCGTCCGCCGCGGGCGCGATGAGCCTGCGGATCTCCGGCGGGCGCCATCGCGGGCGCGTCCTGCAGGTGCCCGAGGGACAGGCGATCCGGCCGACGGCGGCCCGCGTCCGCGAGGCGGCCTTCGACATCCTCCTCCATGGCCGCCCCGCATCGGTGCGGCCGCTGCGCGGCGCCCGCGTCCTCGACGCCTTCGCCGGCACCGGCGCGCTCGGGCTGGAGGCGCTGTCGCGCGGTGCGGCGCACGTCACGTTCATCGAGCGCGACCGGGCCGCCCTGGCGCTGCTGCGCGCCAACGTCGAGCGGCTGGGGGAGGCGGCGCGGGTCGACATCGTCGCCGGCGACGCCGCCCGTCCGCCGCCGCCGCCGCACCCGGCCGACATCGTCCTCCTCGACCCTCCCTATGCGGCGGGGGCCGCCGAGGCGGCGCTGACGGCGCTCGCCGCCGCCGGCTGGATCGGGTCGGGCGCCGTCGCGATGGCGGAAGGTGCGTCCGGCGACCCGTTCGTGCCGCCGCCCGGCTTCCGCCTGCTCGACGAGCGGACCTACGGCCGCGCCGCGATCCGCTTCCTCGTCCGCGACTGAGCGCTCAGCAGGACGTCCCGGCGGGGCAGGACTTCCGCTTCTTCATCGCCGTGAGATAGGCGACGATCGCTGCCCGGTCGGCGGCCGGCAGGTGCCCGAAGCTCGGCATCTTGCTGCGCAGGCGGTAGCTTTCCGGCGCCGCGATGAAGGCGCGCAGGTGCTGCGCCGACCAGTATTCCGTGACGTTCTTTGGCACGTTCAGTTCCGGCCCGGTGTGTCCGCCGATCTGGTTCACCGCGTGGCACGGCATGCAGTTCTGGACGAAGAGGCGGAAGCCCTGCTGCGCCCGCGCGCCCGCGCGCTCCGGTGGCGCCGCGCCGCCATAGCGGTTCTCGAACGAAGTGACGGAGAGGTGGGCCAGCTTGTAGGGCCAGCGATAGTGCGGGTCGTCGGCGTCGATGCCGGTCCAGACGAGGTAGTAGGGGGCGGGCGTGATCGTCGAAGCGCCCTTGGCGAACGGCTCCCACGGATCCTCCGCCGGGCGGTCGAGATCGCGGACCGCGACGACGCCGTTGCCGGTCAGGGCGCGGTCCAGGTTCATCGACGGGGCATAGCCGTCGACCGCGGTCAGCACCAGTTCGGCGCCCTCGGCCGCCCAGCCGTCCACCTCGGGCCACGCCTTGCGCAGCAGCGCGGCCAGCGGATAGCCCTGGAAACGCTTGCTCTTCTTGTAGACGGGGTCCTGCACCGTCACCGTCACCGGCTCGATGCCCGGGATCAGGTCGGCGATGGCGACCGGTGGTGCGGAGGGATCCGCCCGCGCCGCGCCCATGACCGAGAACAGCACGAACAGGATGGCGGCGGCGCGGATCATGCGGTCTATCCGAGTGTCGGTTCGTCGTCGGCGATCGGCGCTACGGGTGTCGCGCCGGCGGGGGCGGCGGATTTCGCGACCCCGACCAGGGCCGGCCGCAGCAGCCGGTCGTGCATCACCCAGCCAGCTTGCAGGCATTGGACCACGGTGCCGTTCGGCTGGTCCGTCCCCGGAACTTCGAACATGGCCTGGTGGCGGTTGGGGTCGAACGGATGGCCGACCGGGTCGACCCGCTCGATGCCATGGCGGCCGAAGCCGGCGAGCAGTTCCCGCTCGGTCATCTCGACCCCTTCGACGAAGCCGCGCACCCGGTCGTCGGCGCGGGCCTCGGCGGGCAGCGCCTCCAGCGCCCGGCGCAGGTTGTCGGCCACCGGCAGCAGGTCGCGGGCGAGATTGGTGGCGGCGTACTTGGCGACGTCCTGCCGTTCGCGCTCGCCGCGGCGGCGGATGTTCTCCGCCTCGGCCACCGCGCGCAGGTACTGGTCCTTGAGCGCGGCGACTTCCGCTTCGAGTTCGGCCACGCGATCCGGTGCCGCGCCGGCCTCGTCCCCACCCTGGGAATCGTTGGCCGGCGCCGGTCGCTCGGCCGGGTCCTGGTGCTGTGCGTTCATGAAGCCTTTCCGTGTCAGCCGATGATACGCCCTATCACCTTGGCCGTGTAGTCGACCATGGGGATGATCCGGGCGTAATTGATCCGCGTCGGTCCGATCACGCCGATCGCGCCGACGATCTGCTCCCGGCTGTTGTGGTACGGCGCGATGACCACGGAACAGCCGGTGTTGGCGAAGAGATTGTGCTCCGAACCGATGAAGATCTGCACGCCCTCGCCCGACTGGGTGGCGTCGAGCAGTTGCAGCATCGAGTCCTTGGCCTCCAGCATCTCGAACAGGGTGCGGATCTTCTCCAGATCCTCGATCGCGGTCACGTTGCCGAGCAGGTTGGCCTGGCCGCGGACGATCAGCGCCCCTTCGCTGCGGCCACCGGCCCAGGTCGCGAGCCCGGCCGCGACCACCTTGCTCGCCAGTTCGTCGAGCTGGGCGCGATGGCCTTCCAGCTCGGCCGTGATCTCGTTCTTCGCTTCCTCGATCGTGCGGCCGCTGAGCCGCGCATTCAGGTAGTTGCCGGCGCGCACCAGCGCCGACGGCGGCATGCCGACCGGGACCTCGACGATGCGGTTCTCGACCAGCCCGTCCTCGGTCACCATCACCACGAGCGCCCGGCCGGGACCGAGATGGACGAACTCGATGTGTCGCAGCGAGCGCTCGACCTTGGGGGCGAAGACCACGCCGGCGCAGCGCGACAGGCCGGAGAGGAGCTCGCCCGCCTGCTCCAGGACCTGGCCGACGCTGCGGCCGGAGGCAGCGCAGCGGCCGTCGATGTTGCGCCGCTCCTCCTCGCTGAGCCGCCCGACCTCGAGCAGGCCGTTGACGAACAGGCGCACGCCGGCATCGGTCGGCAGGCGGCCCGCCGAGGTGTGGGGCGCATAGAGGAGGCCCGCATCCTCGAGATCGGCCATCACGTTGCGGATCGTCGCCGGCGACAGCTGCTGTCCCAGCCGGCGCGCGATCGTCCGCGAGCCGACGGGCTCGCCGGTCTCCATGTAGGCGTCGACGATCACGCGGAAAATCTCGCGCGACCGCTCGTTCAACTCGGTCACCATGCCGTTGCGGAACGGCTGCATCATCGGAACAGGAAATTCGCCTGCACCGGCGAACATCTGGGAACGCGGTCGCTCACCGTCAATGCACGCATCCTCCGGTCTTGGGATACCATGCCAGCCGTTGCACGGTGGAGAAAAGAGGGAGGACGAGCATGAACAAGGCCGATGCCGGGGTGCCGATCGCCGGCGGACGATTCCTCATCGTCGGCGGCGCCAGCCTGGTCGGGTCGACGACCGCCGACCTGCTGCTCGCCCGGGACGCGGCCCAGGTCACGCTGATCGACAATTTCGCCTTCGGCTCGCCGGCGTCGGTCGCCCATCTCGAGGCCGACCCGCGCGTGCGCATCGTCCGCGCCGACGTCATGCGCCTGCCGCAGCTGCTGGCGGCGAGCGAAGGGGTGGACGGGGTCCTGCACCTGGCGGCGGCCATGTCGATCTCGATGGACGCCGACCCCTGGACCGGGCTCGACGTCAACATCCGCGGCGTCCAGAACATGATCGAGGCGTGCCGCGCCAATCGGGTCCGCAAGATGGTCTTCGCCTCGTCGAACGCCGTCTACGGCTACGGCCCGGGCGTGGCGGGGGATCTCGTCGAGTCGACCCCGTTCCATTCCATGGGGGCGCCCACCGGCGCCGTGATCTACGGGGCGTCGAAGATCATCGGCGAGCAGCTCTGCCGCGATGCCCATCGCCGGCACGGGCTCGACTACGTCGTCCTCCGCTATTCCACCGTCTACGGCGAGCGCCAGCACTATCGCGCGGCCAACGCCCTCTACATCATCGAGACGCTCGACCGGGTGCGCCGCGGCGAGCGGCCGAAGGTGGTCGGCGACGGCAGCGAGACCAAGCACTTCGTCTATGTCGGCGACGTCGCGCGGGCCAACCTCGCCGCCTTCGTGGCCCCGGCCACCGACGTCGCCGTGAACGTCTCCGGCCCCGAACCGGTGACGACCCTCGATCTGGTGCGGATGGTGACGCGGCTCGCCGGCAGCGAACTCGCCCCCGAGCACGTCGATCCGCCGGTCGGGCGCGTGCGGCTGACCTCCGGCGGGGCCTTCCGGATCGACCATGCGGCGGCCGCGGCGGCCATCGGATGGCGGCCGGAGGTCGCGATGGAGGAGGGGCTGGCGCGGCTCATCCGGTGGCGGGATGCCGCGGCCGGGCTGGACGGCCGGCCGCCCGGCGCGTAGGTTCCGCCCTCTTCCGGACATAGAACCAAGGAACCCGACGATGCGCCCCTCCGGCCGCGCCGCCGACGCGTTGCGTGCGATCCGCCTCGAACCCGGCTTCTCCAAGCACGCGGAGGGGTCCTGCCTGGCGCGCTTCGGCGACACCCATGTGCTGTGCACCGCGTCGGTCGAGGAGAAGGTGCCGCCCTTCCTGCGCAACAGCGGCAAGGGCTGGGTCACCGCCGAGTACGGGATGCTGCCGCGGTCGAC
>NZ_JAYSFE010000191.1:0-6132 GCF_041913585.1 Allostella sp. | reverse complement strand
GTCAGCGCGCGCCAGCGGCCGGGGGCACCGGTCCCGCCATGTCCCCCGAAGTTGGGGCGCTCGGTTTGGCGATGGCGGCACGGGGGCGGCCGGCCGCAGCCGGCCGCCCCCGTGCCGGTCCGTCACTGGACCGCGTTGATCTTCTGGTAGAGCGCGTCGACGCCGATGTCCTTGGCGTAGGCGGCCATCACCGGGTCGACCAGCTTCTTCATCTGATCGCGGTCGGCGAAGGGCACGCGCTTCAGCTTGCCGGCCTTCTCGAGCGCGTCGAGCTTGGCCGAGTCCTCCGACGATTCGATCTGGCGGCCGTAGGCGCCCGCCTCCTTGCCGGCCTTCAGGATCGCCGCCTGCAGGTCCGGCGCCAGCTTCTTGAAGGTCTTGGCTGAGAAGCAGATGGGCCGGATGGTGATGGCGTGCTGCGTCATCGAGAGGTGCGGCGCGACCTCGAAGAACTTCATCTGCTCGACGCCTGCCGCCTCGTTCTCGCCGGCGCTGATGACGCCGTTCTGGATGGCGTTGTAGACCTCGTTGTAGGCGATCACGGTCGGCGACAGGCCGATCGCGGCGAAGGTGCGGCTCCAGATCGGCGCGCCCTGGACGCGGACCTTGAGCCCCTTCATCTCGGCCAGGTTCTTGACCGGCTTGTTGACGAAGATGTTGCGCACGCCGCCGCCGGCATAGCCGATCAGCATGACGTCGGCCTTCTGGGCGATCTCGTCGGCGACCGGCTTCAGCAGGTCGGCGTCCAGCACCTTGTTCCAGTGGTCGAGATCGCGGAACAGGAACGGCGCGTCGATGAAGGGCGCCGCCCGCGAGAAGGTCGACATGTGCGCCGGCGAGACGATGGCGTAGTCGACCGCCTTCCCTTGCGCCATGTACTCGAAGTACTGCTTCTCGAGGCCGAGTTCGCTGTTCTTGTGCAGCTTGAACTCGATCGGCTTCCCGTAATACTGCTTGACCAGCTCTTCGAAACGGACCAGCGCCTTGGTGAAGGCATGGTCGTCGTTGAACTGCGACGCCCCGCTCAGCGTGATGGTCTGTGCCGACGCCTGCGCGGACAGCACCAGGGCGGCCGCCGCCGCGGCGGCGCCGAAGAAACGCTTCCAGGTCATTCTCGTCTCCTCCCGGGGCAGGCTGGGCCCGCCCATTGCACACGGCCGATTCCGCCGATTGTTAGCAATCGGGACCATATCCCCCTCGGGGGCACTTTTCCAGCGCGCGGCAGCATGACGACGAGATTGCCCGCCACCACCAGGACGGCACCGGCGACGCCCGACCAGTCCCAGGCATAGCCCTCGAACACGGTCGAGATCGCCAGCGCGACGACCGGGAACAGCACCGGGACATAGCCGGCCCGCTGCGGGCCGATCCGCCCGACGAGCGTCAGGAAGCACCAGAAGCCGGCGATCGATCCGACCAGCACGAGATAGGCGAGCGAGATCGCGAAGGCCGGCGACGGATCCCAGGCGAGGCCGCGGCCCGACGCCGCCGCCCAGCCGGCCGAAAGCAGGCCGCCATAGAGCATCCCGAAGGCGCTGAGCGGCAGGACCGGCAGGCCGGCCTTCTGGTTGACGCTGCCGAGGACCATCCCGGCCGCGGCGACGGCCGCCCCGGCCACGACGGCGAGGATGGCGAGCGAGGTCTCGCCGGCGAGGGAGAGCGCGGCGAGCTCGTCCCGGAAGAACAGCGCCAGCCCGGCCAGGCCGAGCGCCGCCCCGACCGCGAGCCGCGCCTCGATCGGGCGGCGATCGGCGACGACGCCGAACAGGATGCCGAAGACGACCGCGGTCGAGAAGGCGAGCGCGACCAGTCCGCTCGTGAGGTACCGGCTGGCCCAGTAGACCGGGATGTAGTTGAGGCCGAAGAGGCAGGCGCCCTGCGCCGCCATGCGCAGGTGCGCCGCCGCCGGCCAGCGCAGTCGCTTCCGGCGCCACGCCATCCAGGCGAGGAGGATCGCCGACGCCGCCAGGAAGCGGTAGGCGACGGAGAGTTCCGGCGCGACGGCGGTCGCCTGCATCTTCACGGCGATCCAGGTCGTGCCCCAGATGGCGACGGTCAGGAGGAAGAGCAGCGGTGCGGGCATGGCGGCAGCCTCTCTCGGGCCGGAAGGTGGACCCGGGAGATGCCCGCCTTGCCGCGCGGCGACAAACCAGGAATAGTGCGGTTCGGATCAGAATTGCTGATGCGAGGGCGCGCCATGGCACGGCTGCCGCCGCTCAACGCCGCCCGTGCCTTCGAGGCGGCGGCCCGGCACCTGAGCTTCACCCGCGCGGCCGAGGAACTGCATGTCTCGCAGGGCGCGATCAGCCAGCAGGTCCGGGTGCTGGAGGACTGGCTGGGGCGCCCCCTGTTCCGACGCCGCAACCGCGGGCTCGACCTCACCGAGGCCGGCGCGGCCTATGCCGACGCCCTCCGGCGCGGCTTCGACATCATCGCCGGAGCGACCGAGGCGGCGCGCCACCCCGGCGAGACGCAGGACGTCGCCATCTCCTGCCTTGCGAGCTTCGCCCACAAATGGCTGGGGCCGCGCCTGGGACGGCTGTCGGCGCGCCATCCGGCCTTGCGGCTGCGCATCCTGACGGGGATGGTGCCGGTCGACCTCGCCGGCGGGACCGTCGACTGCGCCGTCCGGACGGGAACCGGTCCCTATCCGGGCCTCCATTCCGAAATCCTGATGACCGAGGAACTGACGCCGATGGCGCGGCCCGACATCGCCGCGCGCCTGCATTCGCCGGAGGACCTGTCCGGCGAACTGCTGCTGCGGGATTTCGGAACCGACTGGTTCGACTGGCTGGTGCCGGCGGGCCTGGGCGAACGGGAATACCGCTGGGGCCCGGAGTTTCTCGACAGCTCGATGGCGCTGGACGCCGCCGTCGCCGGCCAGGGGATCGTGCTGGCCCGGACCGCGCTCGCCGAGGCCGATCTCGCCGCCGGGCGTCTCGCCGCTCCGTTCGCCTTCAGCGTCCCCTACGACTGGGCGCACTGGTTCGTCTGCCGGCAGGGCGCCCAGCGCCGCGGCCCGGTTCGCGATCTCCTGGAGTGGCTGAGAGCGGAGGCGGGCGGGCTGCCGAAGCCCGAAATCCGCCCCGGCCGGCCGATCCCCCGCCTACCCGTCCCGCGCGGCTGACGCGCACCGGCGCCCGCCGGCGCCGATCGGCCGCGGCCGGACGGTCAGCGCCGGCGCTGGAACTGGGGTCGGCGGGGCGCCGCCGACACGACCGGCGCGCGCTCGTCCTTGTGGCGGAAGGTGATCCGCCCCTTGGTCAGGTCATAGGGGGTCATCTCGACCGTGACGCGGTCGCCGGCCAGGATGCGGATGCGGTGCTTGCGCATCTTCCCGCCGGTGTAGGCCATGATCTCGTGGCCGCTGTCGAGCCGAACCCGGAACCGGAACTCGGGCAGCATTTCGAGGACGACGCCCTCGAACGTGATCAGATCTTCCTTGGACACGAACCCTCCTGAGGACGTGGACGAAACCCATCCGGGCGGCGCACGATGGCGGCGCGGGGAAACGAGGTTGGCGCGATGCCGCGCGACGCAAAACCAGAAGTCGGCCGGCATCGATCGGTCCGTCGCAGGCGACGGGTCCACCGCGTGCGAGGCGAGCCAACAGCCTTATATAGGACGTCCGGAAGAAAAAATCAGGACCAATTGCAGCGCCATCCGCCGCCCCGGATGCCCGGCATGCGCCGGCGGGGAACCGGGCGCCTCGCCGGTCGTTCCGCCCGGAACCATCGCAACGGAGGCCAGGGCCATGCAGTCGCGCAGCATCTTCGGGGTCGTCCTCCTGGTCGTCGGCGCATTGCTCCTGGTGTTCGCGTGGCGGGCCGCGAACGCGCCCGTCGACCAAGTCGTCGAGTCGCTGACCGGGCGCTTCACCGAGGGCACCATGCTCTACCTGATCGCCGGCATCGCGGCCGTGGTCGGCGGCCTGTTCCTGGTCGTCGCGCGCCCGCGCGCCTGAGGGCGGCCGACCGATGATGGACGCGCGATGACCCACGCCCGATGATCCGGCTCGAGCGCGCGGTCGCCGGATCGCCCCTGCTGGTGCGGCTGCTGGCGGACCTCCCGGCGCTCGGCCTGCCCGATGCCTGGATCGTCGCCGGTGCCGTCGCCCAGACCGCCTGGAACCAGGCGACGGGACGCCCCGACGGCCACGGCATCGCCGATGTCGACATCGTCTATCATGACGCCGGCGACCTGTCGGCGGACGGCGAGCGGGCGGCCGAGGCGCGGGCCCGCGACCGCTTCGCCGACCTGACGCTCCGGCTCGACGTCAAGAACCAGGCCCGCGTCCATCTCTGGTATCCGGCACGGTTCGGCCGCGCCATCGCCCCCTACCGTTCGACGGCCGAGGCCGTCGCCACCTACCCGACGACCGCGACCGCGATCGCCGTGCGGCGGTCGGATCGCGGTCTCGAATGCATCGCGCCGTTCGGGATGGACGACCTGTTCGGCCTGACGGTCCGTCCCAACCGCCGCCTCGTCAGCGAGGCGGTCTATCGGGCGAAGGCGGCGCGCTGGCAGGCGCGCTGGCCGGAGCTGCGGGTTCTGCCCTGGAAGCCGGGGTAGGATCGGGACGGACCCAGCCGAGCTGGTCGCGGAAGCGTGCGCGCCATTCCGCCTTCACCGGGTCCGCCTGCCGTTCGAGCGGCGAATCGGCCAGCCGGAACGGCTGCGGCGGCTCGACCCCCATCATGGCGCAGATCGCCCGGCACGGCGGATCCGGGTCGGCGACGAGGTCCTCGTACCAGACGACCAGCGGCGTAACGCCGTTGGCGTCGAACGCGACCTCCCACAGGCGGTCGTCGCCGGCGACGGTCGCGATCGCCCGGTCGATGGTGCGGGCCGAGAACTCGGAATGGTGGGGCCGGCGGGCGGCGCCGCGCAGCTGGCGCCAGCGCCCGGAGCGCAGGGCGACGAGGTAGGAGATCGCCTGGCCGAGGACGTCGCGCCGGCGCAGCCAGACGAAGCGGCTCCGGCGCAGCAGGCGGCGCACCGAGCGGTCCTCGACATGGGGGCGAAGCTGGATGAAGTGGGTCTTGAGGCCGAATACGCCGTTGGGCGAGGTCCGGTGCCGGGCGAGCGCGCGCAGATAGGCCTCCATGCCGCCCGGCGCCTCGAGCGGCCCGACCCCGAAGCGCTGCAGCAGGGCCGGGATCGTGTACTGGGCGTTCAGATACTCGCCGGGCGAACCCATCCGGCCGGTGCGCCACAGCAGGTCGGCAAGGAGCTGGCTGCCCGAGCGCGGGCTCTCGGCGATGACGTACGGCCGCGGCCGGTCCGCAAACAGCGGAAAGTCGTATTCGGGGGCGACGATCGGATTGACCCCGGCCGTCCGGCCGCCGGCCGGCGGCGGTCGTTCGACGGGGTCAGAAGCCATAGCGCAACCCGATCGCGATGCCGTGGCTGGCGAGGTCGCTGCGGGTGCCGTCGATCGGCAGCGGCACGGTGCCGCTGATGCGATAGCGGGTCGCGTCGCCGCGATCCGTCTCCACCCGCCCGAAGTCGGTGTAGCGGTAGGCGATCTCGAGTGCCAGGTTCGGAGCGAGACGGATCGCGGTTCCCGCGGTCGCGGTCCAGGCGAAGCCGGTCCAGGTGCCGCCCGGGGTGGTGACGATCTGCGGGATGTTCGGGAACGAGAGGGTGGTGCCGTCGAGCCGGTTGCGCGAGACGCCGATACCGGCGCCGACGAACGGCTCGAACGGTCCGAGGTCGACGGGCAGGAGCGGCGCCAGGTCGAGGTAGCCCGTGACCATGCCGGTCAGGGTCGAGACGTCGCCCCGCACCGCCTGCCCCCCCGTCACCGGGAAGTTGGCGTCGCCCGAGAACCGGAACTGCGGCCGCCAGCCGAGCGTCAGGTCGACGCGGAAATGTTCGTCGATGCGGTAGCCGATGCCGCCGGACAGCGCCGGCGACGAGCCGTAGCCGCCGTCGGCGCGGGCGAGGCAGCCGTAGAGCGGCACCGCCGCCGGGTCGGTGCCGGCGCAGTTCCAGTCGCGGAACGTGGCGTCGGCGCCGGCCTCCCATCCGAGGTCGACCCGGCCATACCAGCCCGGCGCTTCGGCCGCATGGAGAAATCCCCCGGTCAGCGGAAACGTCGTTAGACCCGCGATGGCGGCTGCCGCTAGA
>NZ_JAYSFE010000190.1:0-6241 GCF_041913585.1 Allostella sp. | reverse complement strand
CCTGGTTTCTCTTCGTCGGCCGCGGGACGGGCGAAGTGCTGGCGCATTTCGCGCGCATCGACGGGACCTTCGTCGTCCATCACGCCGCCGCCGACGTCGTCTTCGAATCGCGCGATATCCGCGACCTCGTGGACCGGGTCCTGGTCTTTCCCGATCGTACCGTCGGCCGGGCCTCCGGCGATGCGCTCTATTCCCATCTGGTGGTCACCGCGGCCGCGCTCGGGCTGTCCCTGGAGGCGCTGAGCGAGTTCCTCGACCGACAGGAGATCGCTTCGGCGCCGGCCGACGACGCGCCGGAACCGCCGGTCGCGCCCGACTCCGTCGCATCCTGGACGCTGCCGGACGAGCCGGACGGCACGGCCGGCGACGAGACGGTGGCCGGCGACGGCACGGAGGACGATGCCGCCGACGCCGGGCCCGAGCCGCAGGTCGAAGCGGTGGAGGTCGACGCGGACGCAGGTGCGTCCGTCGATACGCCGGTCGCGAGCGAGCCGGTCGTCGCCGGTCCGCAGGAATTCGATGTTCCGCCGCTCCAGACGACCGAAGAGGCCGACTTCGTTCCGGTCCGGGGGAGCTTCGACGGCGTGGTCCTGGAGGGCGGCGGCGCCGACGATACGCTGGTCGGTACCGGCGGCGCCGACTTCCTGGCCGGCGGCGACGGCCGCGACCTGATCCTGGCCGGGGCCGGCGACGACGTCGTCCTCGGCGGGCGGGGCGACGACACCGTACTCGGCGGCGATGGCAACGACCTCCTCGCCGGCGGCGACGGCGACGACCATCTGCATGGCGGGCAGGGCAACGACCTGCTGCTCGGCGGCCAGGGCAACGACCTGCTCTATGGCGGCAAGGGCGACGACACGCTGCAGGGCTTCTCCGGCAACGACACCCTGTCCGGGGACAGCGGCGACGACCTGCTGCTCGCGTCGGACGGCGACGCCGTGCTGATCGGCGGCAGCGGCACCAACATCTTCCACTTCGCCCCGGGCGAGGCGGTCGCCTATGCCGGCGAGGATCGCGACATCTTCGTCTACGAGGAGGGCGAGCGCTCCGATGTCGTGATCCGCGACTTCGATCCGGACAAGGACGAGCTCTACTACCTCGATCCGAACGGCCGCCGCGAGATCATTGATCTGCTGCAGCAGGCGGTCGACGGCGAGGTCGTCATCAACGCCTCGCTCGGCGGCCGCCTCACCATCCTGTTCGACGACGGCGACGCGGCCCTGACCTGACGCGCCGGCCTTCAGGCCGGCGCTGCAACCATCGCCAGGAACTCGCGGCGCGTCGCGAGATCGGTGCGGAACCGGCCGATCATCCGGCTGGTGACCATGGTCACGCCCGGCTTGTGGACGCCGCGGGTCGTCATGCACTGGTGCTGCGCCTCGATGACGACGGCGACGCCGTCCGGCTGCAGCACTTCGTCGATCGCCTGCGCGATCTGCGCCGTCAGCTTTTCCTGGATCTGCAGCCGGCGGGCGAAGGCGTCGACCACCCGCGCCAGCTTGCTGATGCCCACCACCCGGTGCCGCGGCAGGTAGGCGACGTGGGCGCGGCCGATGATCGGCACGAGATGGTGCTCGCAGTGGGATTCGAAGCGGATGTCCTTCAGGAGGACCATCTCGTCGTAGCCGTCGGTTTCTTCGAAGGTGCGCGCGAGCAGCGCCACCGGATCGGCGTCGTAGCCGCGGAAGAACTCCTCGTAGGCGCGCGCGACCCGCGCCGGCGTGTCGGCCAGCCCCTCGCGCTCGACGTCGTCTCCGGCCCAGGCGATCAGGGTCCGCACGGCCGCTTCGGCTTCCTCGCGGGTCGGGCGCAGCACCGGGGGCGCGTCCGCGAGCAGGCCGGGCGGTAGGCGGTTCAGCGTCTCCATCGCGCATCCTTCCAAAGCAGGCCTTATGTTCGTCATCCATAGCGGATCGGATCACCGGGAGCGATTGGATCGGGCGCCGGCCGCGTGATATGCAGCGCCGCCATGATCGAAATCCGCTCCATGACCTACCGCATCGCGGGGCGGGTCCTCTTCGACGGTGCCGACGCCACCATCCCCGACGACAGCCGGGTCGGCATCGTCGGGCCGAACGGCACCGGCAAGTCGACGCTCTTCGACCTGCTGCTCGGGCGTCTCCAGCCCGACGGCGGCTCGATCGCGATCCGGGCCGGCGCGCGCATCGGCTTCGTCGCCCAGGAGGCGCCCGAGGGCGAGACCACGCCGCTGGACGCCGTGCTCGCCGCCGATGCCGAGCGCGCCCGCCTGCTGGCGGCGCTGGAGACCGCGCCGCCGGAGGAGATGGCCGACATCCACGCCCATCTCTCGGCGATCGGGGCGCAGTCGGCCCCGGCGCGGGCCGCCGCGATCCTGCACGGGCTCGGCTTCGACGCCGAGGCGCAGGCGCGGCCGCTCGCCAGCTTTTCCGGCGGCTGGCGGATGCGCGTCGCGCTTGCGGCCGCGCTCTTCGCCGAGCCCGACCTGCTGCTCCTCGACGAGCCGACCAACCATCTCGACCTCGAGGCGACCATGTGGCTGGAAGGCCACCTGGCGCGCTATCCGCACACGCTGCTGGTCATCAGCCACGACCGGACGCTGCTCAACTCGGCGGTCAACCAGATCCTCCACCTGTCGCAGCGTCGCCTGACGCTCTATGGCGGCAACTACGACACGTTCGAACGGCTGCGGGCCGAGCGGCGCGCGCACGAGGCGGCCTTCGCCCGCACGATCGAGGCGCAGCGCAAGCACATGCAGGCCTTTGTCGACCGCTTCCGCTACAAGGCGTCGAAGGCAAGGCAGGCGCAGAGCCGGCTCAAGGCAATCGCCAAGCTGCCGCCCCCGGCCGCCGTCGCCGAGGACCCGCACGTGGTCTTCCAGTTCCCGGACCCGATCGAACTGGCGCCGCCGATCATCACCTGCGACCAGGCGTCGGTCGGCTATGACGGCCGGGCGGTCCTGAAGCGGCTCGACCTCCGGGTCGATCCGGACGACCGCATCGGCCTGCTCGGGGCCAACGGAAACGGCAAGTCGACACTGGCCAAGCTCTTCGCCGGCACCCTGACGCCGATGTCCGGTCGCGTCACGCGCTCGCCGAAGCTGACGGTCGGGTTCTTCGCCCAGCATCAGCTCGACGCACTCGACGCGGAGTCGACCGCCGCCGAGCAGATGGCGCGCGCCATGCCGGACCTGCGGGAGCCCGCGATCCGCGCCTATCTCGGCCGCTTCGGGCTCTCGCAGCAGAAGGCGGACGTGAAGGCGAAGGACCTGTCCGGCGGCGAGAAGGCGCGGCTTGCGCTGGCCCAGGTCTGCCGGGTGGCGCCGTCGCTGCTGATCCTCGACGAGCCGACCAACCATCTCGACATCGACGCGCGCGCCGCCCTCGTCGCCGCGCTCAACGACTACAAGGGCGCCGTCGTCATGGTCAGCCACGACTGGTCGCTGCTGGAAGCGACGGTCGACCGGCTCCTGCTGGTGGCGGACGGGACGGTGAAGCCGTTCGAGGGCGACCTCGACGACTACCGCCGGCTGCTGCTCAACCGCGACCGGCCGCCGCCGCAGGCCGACGCTCCGAACGACAGCGAGCGCCGCGCGCAGCGGCGCGAGGCAGCCGGCCGCCGCCAGGCGGCGGCGCCCCTGCGCAAGAAGGTGCAAGCGGCGGCCGCCCTCGTCGACAAGCTGGAGCAGGAGCGCGCCCGCATCGAGCAGCGCCTCGCCGACCCTGCCACCTACACCCGGGAGCCGGGCGCCGTGCCGGACCTCCTCAAGGCAAAGGCCGAGCTCGACCGCCGCGTCGCGGCGGCCGAGGGCGAGTGGGTGGCGGCCGAGGAAGAACTGGCGGCGGCGATGGCGGAGGCCTGACCGCCGAGGCTAGGATCGTGGCCGTCCAGCGGTTTCCAGGGGGCAGCAACCATGATCCGGCACCACATCATCCCGGGCCTCGCCCGGCCGATCTCGCCGTCGAGCCACGCCGTCATCGTCGATGGCTGGGTCTTCCTCACCGGCCAGCTCGGTCGCGACCTCGACGAGCCGGACGGGCCGCTCTTCGACGGCATCGCCGCCCAGACCGAGCAGGCGCTGCGCAACATGGACCGGGTGCTGCGCGGCCTTGGTGGGTCGCTCGCCAGCCTCGTCTCGGCCCGCGTCTTCCTGACCGAGTTCGACCGCGACTACGCGGCGATGAACGCCGCCTATGCGACCTTCTTCCCGGTCGATGCCCGCCCGGCGCGGACCTGCATCGGCGTCACCGGCCTGGTGAAGCGGGCGCTGGTCGAGATCGACGGCATCGCGCGCCTCGGCTGACGGCGGGGGTGCGCGTGGCATGGCGCCTGCTATCCTCTGCCGGCGCGGTCTGGCGAAGGAGGGGAGCATGGCACCGGCCGAGGATGGAACGCTCGTCACCCGGACGGGCCCGGGGGCCCTGCATCCGCTCGACCCGCTGACGGCCGACGAAATCGCCCGGGCGGCGCGGCTCCTCCATGCGCACTTCGCCCTGGGCGACGCGCTGCAGGTCGAGACGATCGACCTGGCGGAGCCGGACAAGGCGATGGTCCGCCAACATGTGGCGGGCGCGGCGGTGCCCCGCGCCGCCCGCTTCACCGTCTATCGCCGCGGCGCGGCCGGGGTCTGGACCGGCACCGTCGATCTCGACGCCGGCCAGGTGACCGGCACGGAGTACCTCGCGGACGCCCGGCCGATGTTCTCGCCCGAGGAGTTCATGCGGATCGAGGCGGCGGCGAAGGCCGATCCGCGCTTCCAGGAGGCGATCCGCCGGCGCGGCATCGACCGCATGGACCTCGTCTGCGTCGATCCCTGGACGGCCGGCAACTTTCCGGGCGAGGGCGAAGCCGGCCGGCGCGTCGCCTACACCTTCGTCTGGCGGCGCGCTTTCGAGTTCGACAACTACTACGCCCACCCGGTCGAGGGACTGAACGTCGCGGTCGACGTCGACACGTTCGAGGTCATCCGAGTCGACGACCACGCCGCGGCGGCCGGCCGGTTCGTGCCGGTGCCGATGACGCCGATCAACTACGACGCCGACCTGATCGAGAGCCGGCGCCCGCCGCTGAAGCCGCTCGACATCGTCCAGTCCGAGGGGCCGAGCTTCACGGTCGAGGGCAACCGCATCGTCTGGGACAACTGGGACCTCCGCGTCGGCTTCACCGGCCGCGAGGGGCTGGTGCTGCACCAGATCGGCTACACCGTCGGCGGCGAGCGCCGGCCGGTCCTCTACCGCGCCTCGATCGCCGAGATGGTCGTGCCCTACGGCACGCCCGAGGGCGTCCACTACCGCAAGAACGTCTTCGATTCCGGCGAGTACGGGTTCGGCAAGCTGGCCCAGTCGCTGAAGCTCGGCTGCGACTGCCTCGGCCACATCCACTATCTCGACGTCGTCCTCCACGACATCCTCGGCAATCCGCGGGTCATCCCGAGCGCCATCTGCATCCATGAGGAGGATGCCGGGCTCGCCTGGAAGCATTTCGACTTCCGCACCGAGCGGACCGAGACGCGGCGGCTGCGCCGGCTCGTCGTGTCGTCGATCACCACCGTCGGGAACTACGAGTACTGCTGCTACTGGTACCTCTACCAGGAAGGCACGATCGAGTTCGAGATGAAGGCGACCGGCATCATCAACACCGCCGCCTGCGTTCCCGGCACGCTGCAGGAGTACGGCACCGAGGTCGCGCCCGGCGTCGTCGGCCACATCCACCAGCACATCTTCTGCGCCCGCCTCGACATGGAGGTCGACGGACCGGAGAACACGGTCGTCGAATGCGACACGGTGGCGCCGCCGATGGGACCGGGCAACCCGATGGGCAACGCCTTCAAGGTCGTCGAGCGGCCGCTCGCGACCGAGCTGGAGGCACGCCGACGCGTCGATTTCGAGCGCATGCGCTACTGGAAGATCGTCAACCGCGGGCGCCGCAACCATGTCGGTGGGCCGACCGGCTACAAGCTGGAGACGCCGTCGGCGGTGCAGCCCTTCCTCGATCCCGCCGGACCGTCCGGCCGGCGCGCCGGGTTCATCTACAACCACCTCTGGGTGACGCCGTACCGGGCCGACGAACGCTTCCCCGCCGGGGACTTCATGAACCACTCGACGGGCGCCGAAGGACTGCCGGCCTGGACCGCCCGGGACCGGCCGGTCGCCGACACCGACATCGTCGTCTGGCACTCCTTCGGGCTGCACCACCTGCCGCGCCTGGAGGACCATCCGGTGCAGCCGCGGGTCACCTGCGGGTTCAAGCTGATGCCGGTCGG
>NZ_JAYSFE010000189.1:0-6249 GCF_041913585.1 Allostella sp. | reverse complement strand
GACGAGGACGGCACGTCGGGCCATGGGGCTCCCTTCCCGGGCGGGAGCCATAGCCACCGCCCGTGACAGTTGGACTACGGGGGCGAGAAGGTTCCGCGGCAGCGGCCGCGGTGTCGAGCGCGTCGCGAGGCGGTCAGACCTGCAGCCAGTAGCGCAGGACGGCGGTCACCGCCTGGGGCCGCTCGAGCGGCGTCATGTGGCCGCTGTCCTCGACGACGACGAGGCGGCCCCCCGGAATCCCGGCCGCCATCTCCTCGTGGACCGCGAGCGGCGTCAGGGCATCCTGGCGGCCGCACAGCACCAGCGTCGGGACGGCGATGGCGGCGAGGTCGCCGCGCGAATCGGGCCGTCCCAGCATCGCCTTCTGCTGGTTGAGGAAGCCGTCACGGCCGATGCGGCGGGCCATCGCCATCAGGCCGTCGACCAGCGGCGCGTCGGCGAGCCGGTCGGGATGGACGAAGATCGGCATGTAGGCCCGCATGACGGCATCGAGCTCGCCCCGCTCGCCCATCGCCATGAAGCGGTGGCGGCGCTCGCGCTGCTCGGGCGCGTCGGGCCGGGCCGAAGTGTCGAGGAGGGCCAGCCGCTCGACGCGCTCGGGCGCCCGGCGCAGGATCTCGAAGGCGAGGTAGCCGCCCATCGAAAAGCCGGCCAGCGCGAAACGGGAGGGTGCCGCCGCGAGCACCGCCTCGGCCATGGCGGGCAGGCCGTCGTGGCGGGAGAGGTCGGCGACCGTCACCTCGGCGAGATCGCCGAGATGACGGGCCGGATGCGCCCACAGCCCCTCGTCGGCCATGTGGCCCGGCAGCAGCACGAGGGGCGGGCGCCGGGTCATCCCTTGCTCTTCCGGCTCTCGGCCACCGACTTCTCGCCGACATAGAAGTCGCCCGGGGCGACGTCCTCGAACGCGACCCAGACGGATTCCTTGGGCATGCCGGCGGTGCCGGCGATGGCGTCGACGATCTTGCGGGCCATCTCGTCCTTGGTGGCCTGATCGCGGCCGGCGACGAGACGGACGCTGACGAACGGCATGATGCTTCCTTTCCGATCGATGAAATGCCGGGAGGCCCGCGATGTTGCCCCGTACTGCCCGGCCGTGGAAGGGGCTTGCGGCCGCGTCCCGCTCCTGTAGCCTCCGACCGACCGGTCCGACCGATGACGACGCCCCCTTCCGATCGCCCCCCCGACCGCCCCGTCGACCGTCCCGGCGACCGGCCCGGCGACCGGCCGGCGGCGCGCGGCGTCACCCGGCTCGCCCGCAACCCGGCGCGCGGCGGCGACGAGGCGCGGCTCACCATCCGCGTCGACTTCGGCGGCCACGGCGCGCTCGGGCCCGGCAAGATCCGCCTGCTGGAGCTGATCGGCGCGCAGGGCTCGATCTCGGCCGCCGGGCGGGCGATGGGCATGTCCTACCGCCGCGCCTGGCTCCTCGTCGACAGCCTGAACCAGGCCTTCCGCGCGCCGGTCGTGTCGACGCAGCACGGCGGCCCGGGCGGCGGCGGGGCCCAGCTCACGGCCGCCGGACAGGCCCTGGTCGACCGCTACCGGGCGATGGAGACGGCGCTGGAGGCCGCGGCCGCCCAGCATCTGGCCGCCTTCGCGGCGGCGCTGTCGGACGGTCCGCCGACCCTTTCCGAGCCCGATCCCGATCTCGAGGACGAGGCGTAGCTCAGGTCACGACGCCGACCGACTTGACCACGGCGAAGATCGGCATGCCCGGCGCCAGCGCCATCTGGACGGCCGACCGCCGGGTCACGCGGGCGACCAGGATCGCACCCGCGCAGTCGACCTGGACGTCGACCGCCGCGCCGTGCGCCGCGCCGACGTCGGCGATCCGGCCGGCCAAGACGTTGAGCGCGCTGATGCCTTCGGGCCGGCGGCTCGCCAGCATGACGTCGCGGGCGCGGATGCGCAGCCGCACCCGTCCGCCGGCCGGAAGCCCGCCCGCCGGGACCGAAACCGGGCCGGCGCGCGTCGCGACGACCGCCAGACCGTAGCCGTCGTCCGCGGCCGCGACGCGGCCTTCGAGCACCGCGCCCACCTCCTCCGCGCCCGCCAACGGCTCGAGGTCGACGCGGGCGAGGACGCGGTCGGGGGGCCCGGCCGCCAGCACCCGCCCCCCTTCCAGCAGCACCACCGTGCCCGCCAGCCGCGCCACCTCGTCGATCGCGTGGCTGACATAGACGATCGGGATTCCGGTCTCGTCGCGCAGCCGCTCGATGTAGGGCAGGATTTCGGCCTTGCGCGCCTGGTCGAGCGAGGCCAGCGGCTCGTCCATCAGGAGGAGTTGGGGGTCGGCGAGAAGGGCGCGGCCGATGGCGACGCGCTGGCGCTCGCCACCCGACAGGTCGCCCGGCCGCCGGTCGAGCAGGGGCGCGATGCCGAGCATGGCGACGATCCGCCCGAACTCGTCGGGCCGGTCGCGGCGGCCGGCGAACCAGCGGCCGTAGAGCAGGTTGCCGCGCACCCGGAAGTGCGGAAAGAGCCGCGCCTCCTGGAAGACGTAGCCGACGCGGCGGCGGTGCGGCGGCAGGAAGATCCCGGCCGCGGTGTCGACCAGCACGCGCCCGTCGACGTCGATCCGGCCCTCGTCCGGCCGGACGAGGCCGGCGATGACGTTGACGAGCGAGGTCTTGCCGGATCCGGAGCGGCCGAACAGGGCGGTGACGCCGGACTCGCAGGTGAATCCGGCATCGAGCCGGAAGCCGCCGAAGCGATGGCGGACGGCGACCGAAAGCCGCGGACCCGGCGTCGGCGTCATGCCAGCCCGAGCCGGCGCCCGGCCCGGCGGGCCAGCCATTCCGACGCCAGCAGCGCCAGCAGCGAGATCACGACCGACACCGCGGTCAGGCGCAGCGCCCCCGCGTCGCCGCCCGGAACCTGGGTCAGCGCGTAGATCGCCGACGGCAGCGTCTGGGTCTCGCCCGGGATGCTGGAGACGAAGGTGATCGTCGCCCCGAACTCGCCCATCGCCTTGGCGAAGCAGAGCACGGCCCCGGCGATGATGCCGGGCAGCATCAGCGGCAGGGTGACCGTCAGGAAGACCCAGGCCGGCGCCGCGCCCAGCGTGCCGGCGGCCGCCTCCAGCTTCCGGTCCACCGCCTCGACCGAGAGCCGGATGGCCCGCACCATCAGGGGAAAGCCCATGACCGCCGCGGCCAGGGCCGCGCCGGTCCAGCGGAATGCGAAGACGATGCCGAGATGGTCGGCGAGGAAGGCGCCGAGGACACCGCGGCGACCGAACAGCAGGAGCAGCAGGTAGCCGGTCACCACCGGCGGCAGGATGAGGGGCAGCAGCACCACCCCGTTCAGCAGGCCGAGGCCGGGAAACCGGCACCGTGCCAGCACCAGCGCCGTCGCCACCGCCGGCGGCAGGCTGGCTGCCGTCGCCCATGCGGCGACGAGGACGCTGAGGCGAACCGCCGTCAGTTCCGCCTCGGAGAGCCCGAACATCGATCGTTTCCCGTCATGCTGGGTTGCGATGTATCCATGAAAATATCTCGATTGCCAATGGTGCAGGTTCCCGTTGGTGCAGCCTCATCGTGACGGCGGGGGGCGCCGCGCGCTATGACGGATGCTGGCACCACGGCCGGCCGGTACGGTCGGGGGCTGCCCGCCGATGCTGGAGAGGAAGAGCGATCGCATGCGCGCCCTGGTCGTCGACGACGTGGCCGAGATCCGGGAACTCATCAGCGTCCTCCTGAGTGCGGACGGGTTCCGCATCGAGGGCGTCGCCGAATCGGCCGAGGAGGCGTTCGAGCACCTGCAGCTGGAGAATCCCGCCGCCCCGCCCGTCGCCGACGTCATCCTGCTCGACGTCATGCTGCCGGGCATCGACGGCATCGCCGCCTGCGGCCGCATCAAGAGCGACCCGCGCTACCGCGACGTGCCGATCCTGATGGTGACCGCACGGCAGGAGTCGGCATCGCTGCAGCAGGCATTCGCCGCCGGCGCCGCCGACTACATCCGCAAGCCCGTGCAGAAGTCCGAATTGCTCGCGCGCGTGCGCTCGTGCCTGCGTCAGCGCGGCGAGGCCGGATCGCCCGCGGCCGGCCGGAGCAAGGCATGGCGCCCCGTCGATTCCCTGCTGTTGCCCGGCCGCGAACTGATCGAGGCGATCCTGGCGGCGGCCGCGGCCGCCGAGCGGCCGCCGGCGATGGCGGTGGCGGCACTGCGCGCCGACGGCTGGGCCTCGGTCCGCGAACGCGATGGCGAGGAGACGGCCGGCGCCCTGACGGCCGCGCTGGCGGACCGCCTGGCACGCGAACCGGCCACCCTCGGCGACGTCCTGGCCCAGGCCGGCGACGGCTGCCTGCTCGCCCTGCTGCGCCGGGTCCAGGCCCCCGAGGCCGACCAGCGGGTCGCCGCCTGGATCGGCGGCGGCCCAGCCGCGGGCGGGACGATCAGCGCCGGCCTCGCCTGGTGCCCGGCCGACACGCCGGCCGGGCTGCGCGAACTGACCGGCCGGGCGATGGCGGCGCTGGCCGCTGCCGCCAATGCCGGCGGCGGCCGCGTCGAGACCGCCTGAGCCCGGACGCCCACGATCCGACGAGGAGCCTGCCGATGTCGTCCGTCCGCCCGCGTCTTCATCCGGTCATCCTCTCGGGCGGATCGGGCACGCGGCTGTGGCCCCTGTCGCGGGCCGACCTGCCGAAGCAGCTGCTGCCGCTGCTCGGCCCGACCTCGCTGCTGCAGGAGACGGCGACGCGCGTCTCCGACCCCGAGCGCTTCGCCCCGCCGCTGGTGATCTGCAACGAGCATCACCGCTTCCTCGTCGCCGAGCAGCTGCGGGCGATCGGCGTGACGCCGGCGGCGATCGTGCTGGAACCGGTCGGGCGGAACACGGCGCCGGCGGTGGCCGCCGCCGCGGCGATCGTCGCCCGGTCGGACCCGGGCGGCGTGATGCTGGTCCTGCCGTCGGACCACCACATCGCCGACCTTCCCGCCTTCCAGGCCGCC
Organism: Allostella sp.; assembly: GCF_041913585.1. NCBI lineage: Bacteria > Pseudomonadati > Pseudomonadota > Alphaproteobacteria > Rhodospirillales > Allostellaceae > Allostella > Allostella sp. Next base: position 1,290 of record NZ_JAYSFE010000189.1, on the reverse strand, counting down.
ATCGACCGCGCCGCGCCGGCGGCGGCCGACGGGCGCTTCGCCCTGTTCGGCATCCGCCCGACCAGCCCCGACAGCGGCTACGGCTACATCGTCCAGGGGCCGTCGGCCGACCGGGACGGCGTCCACCGCGTCGACCGCTTCGTCGAAAAGCCGCCCCGGGCCGAGGCGGAAGCGCTGCTGGCGACGGGGCATGGCTGGTGGAACAGCGGCATCTTCGTGCTGCGGGCCGACCGCTATCTCGCCGAACTGGCGACGCTCCAGCCCGCCGTGGCGGATGCGGCCCGCGCGGCGGTGGCGGCCGGCAGCGGCGATCTCGACTTCCTGCGCCTCGGCCGCGAGGCGTTCTCGGGATCGCCCGCGATCTCGATCGACCATGCCGTGATGGAGCACACGCGGGACGCGGTGGTGGTGCCGGTCGACATGGCGTGGAGCGACCTCGGCTCCTGGCAGGCGCTGTGGGACGTCGCGGCCAAGGACGCCGACGGCAATGCGCTGACCGGCGACGTGGTGGCGGTCGATTCCCGGGACTGCTACGTCCGTGCCGACAAGCGGCTGGTGGCCCTCCTCGGGGTGTCCGGCGTCACCGTCGTCGACACCGAGGACGCGCTCATCGTGATGGCGCGCGAGCGCGCGCAGGATGTGCGCCGGGTCGTCGACCTCCTGGCGGCGCAGGGACGCCCGGAGGTGACGAGCCACAAGCGCACCTACCGGCCGTGGGGCTACTACGAGACGATCGATCTCGGCCAGCGCCACCAGGTCAAGCACATCCAGGTCAAGGAAGGGGGCCAGCTGTCGCTGCAGATGCACCACCACCGCGCCGAGCACTGGATCGTCGTCAACGGGACGGCGCGGGTGACGTGCGGCGACGAAGAACGACTCCTGCGCGAGAACGAATCCGTCTATATACCGCTCGGCGAGCGGCATAGACTGGAGAACCCCGGCCGCATCCCGCTCGACCTGATCGAAGTGCAGACCGGGAGCTATCTCGGGGAGGACGACATCGTGCGCTTCGAGGACACCTACGGCCGCACCTGATGGCGGACGGCGTGCCCCCAGCGCCCCGGCGGACGCCCCGGCACGCGATCGCGTCGGTGGTCGCCGTCGCCTATGTCGTGCTGTTCGCCGTCGTCGTCGTCGGCAACTGGGTGACGGTCGAGCAGGACCGGCGCGGCGTGCTGCAGGCGGCCGAGCGGTCCGCGACGGCGACCGCCCTGCTGCTCGCCGAGCATGCCGAGCGCACGATCCACGCCATCGACCTGCACATGCACCACATCGCCGACGGCTTCCGGG
>NZ_JAYSFE010000188.1:0-6294 GCF_041913585.1 Allostella sp. | reverse complement strand
CTCGGCCTCGCCATGGGCGCCAAGCTCGCCTGCCCGGACAAGCTCTGCATCAACGTCTGGGGCGACGCCGCCATCGGCTTCACCGGCATGGATTTCGAGACCGCGGTGCGCGAGCGCATCCCGATCATGTCGATCCTGCTCAACAATTTCTCGATGGCGATCGAGCTGCACATCATGCAGGTCTCGACCGAGAAGTACCGGGCGACCGACATCTCCGGCGACTATGCGGCGATGGCCCGCGCCTTCGGCGGCTATGGCGAACGGGTGACCAAGCCCGAGGACATCGTCCCGGCGATCAAGCGCGGCATCGAGCAGACGCGCAAGGGCGTGCCCGTCCTGCTCGAGTTCATCACCTCGAAGGAGACCGAGATCTCCAGCTTCAAGTAGGCGCGAGGCCGGCGATCGGCGCCAGGCGGAACTCCGCCATGGCGTCGATCAGCCAGCGCGCCAGGTACGGCGCGTAGGACGGGCGGACGAAGATCCAGTAGGTCGGCCGCTCGTCCCGCTGCAGCACGATCGCCGGCACCCGCGCCACCGTCGACTGCGCCACATGCCCCGGGCCGAAGCGCCGCGGGTGCAGGTCGATGTGGCAGCTCTTCTCCATCACCGCCCGCGCCTGCGGCCCGGACAGCTCCAGGCCGAGCCGCCCGGACGAGGTGTCGACGGCGGCGAAATGCGCCCCCGCCAGGGCCATGTCGAAGCGCGCGACGGTCGTCGCCAGCTCCGCCCGCGGCAGCACCAGCAGCCATTCGTCGGGGCCGAGCCAGAGCGCCGCCCGGGCGCCGTCGGACTCGAACCGGTTGGCGGCCGGCAGGCCGGTCCCGAAGGCGGCCGCCGCCAGCGGCAGGCAGGCGGGCTCGCCGCGAAAGGTGATCTGGCCGAGGAGCGGCAGGGCCGCCAGAGCGACGGCGTCGCCCGACGCCGCCGCCATCTCGGCCGCCAGCCCGTCGAGCATCGTCCCGTGCCGCTCAACCATCGCGCCGCTCTCCCGCCGGATCGTAGAAGACGGGATCGACGATGCGCGCGGCGACCATCATCTCACCCGACGCCGGCCGCACCAGCGGCGCGAAGACCCGGTCGCCGATGCGCGCCCGGCCATTGCGGACGAGCGCCAGCGCGAAGGTGCGGCCGAGGGCGGCGCTGCGGTAGCTGGACGTGACGTGGCCGATCATCGGCATCGGCGTCCGCAGCACCGGTTCGTCCACCAGCTGCGCGCCCTCGTCGATGAGCGTCGCCGGGTCGTCGGGGAGCAGTCCCACCAGCTGCTTGCGGTCGGCGCGCGCGGTGTCGGTGCGCGCGAGCGACCGCTTGCCCAGGAAATCCTTGCGCCTGGCGACCATACGCTCGAGCCCGAGGTCGATCGGCGTCACCGTGCCGTCCGTCTCGTGCCCGACCATGAAGAATCCCTTCTCCGCCCGCAGCACATGCATCGCCTCGGTGCCGTAGGGGGTGATGCCGAAGGGCTGGCCGGCCTCGGCGACGACATCCCACAGGGCCTCGCCCAGCGTCCCCTCGACCGAGAGCTCGAAGGCGAGTTCGCCCGAGAAGCTGACCCGGGCGATCCGTGCCGGCATCCCGGCGACGGCGCCGTCGCGGAAGGTCATGAAGGGGAAGACGGCGGCCGACAGGTCGGTCCCCGGCATCAGGCGGGCCAGCACGTCGCGCGCCCGCGGGCCCGCGAGGGCCACCGTCGCCCACTGCTCGGTGACGGAGGTCGAGAAGACCCGCAGTTCGGGCCATTCGGTCTGGTGCCATTCCTCGAACCAGTCGAGCACCCGCGCCGCGCCGCCCGTCGTCGTCGTGACGAAGAAGCGGTCGGCGGAGAGACGGAGAACGACACCGTCGTCGAAGACCATGCCGTCCTCGCGACACATCACGCCGTAGCGGCAGGCCCCGACCGCCAGCGAAGCGATCGGGTTGACGTAGAAGCGGTCGAGGAAGCGCGCGGCGTCCGGCCCCCGCACCTCGATCTTGCCGAGCGTCGAGGCGTCCATCATGCCGACGGCGCCACGCACCGCCAGGCACTCGCGCTGGACGGCGCGCTCCATGTCCTCGCCGTTGCGCGGAAAGTACTGCGGCCGCTTCCACTGGCCGACATTCTCGAACACTGCAAGACCGGCGACGTGGCGGGCGTGGATCGGCGTGATCCGCTCGGGATCGAACAGCGCGCCGACATGGCGCCCGGCGAGCGCGCCGTAGGCGACCGGGACGTAGGGCGCCCGGTAGGTCGTGGTCCCGGTCGCATCCATCGGCCTCGCCAGCGCCCGCGACAGCAACGCCACCGCCGTGACGTTGCCGAGCTTGCCCTGGTCGGTGCCCATGCCGGCGGTCGTGTAGCGCTTGACGTGCTCGACCGAATGGAACCCCTCGCGCGCCGCGAGGGCGATGTCGGCCGCGGTGACGTCGTTCTGCAGGTCGACGAACGCCTTGCCGCGACTGCCCTCGGCGAGGCCCCAGAAGGGCCGGAGCGCGGTTTCGGCAGGCGTTGCGGGCGTCACCGGCGCGGCGGCCCGGCCTCGCCCGCCGACGGCGGCGGCCGCCGCCTCGCCCGCGGCGTGGCCGGTCGCCAGGCACTCGGCAAGCGCGAAGGCTCCCGCCGCGGCACCGGCGACGGCCAGTCCCGGCGGCAGCGACTGCGGCCGGAAGGTCGCCAGGTCCTCGTCCCAGGCGAGTGCGGCGCGGAGTTGGCCCAGCAGGTGGACGGCCGGATTCCAGCCGCCCGAAACGGCGACCAGGTCGCAGTCGATCCGGCGGACCGAGCCGGCCGCGCGCTCGCCTTCCAGCGCCCGGACTTCGATCGCCCGGACACCGGCCCGGCCGCGCACCCCGACCGGCACCCGCCCGGCCAGGATCTCGACCCCGTGGCCGGCGAGCGCTTCGGCCGCCGGCGGCGCCGCCGGGCGGAGATCGACGATCGCGACCGGCGGGACGCCGGCATCGGCGAGCGCGAGCGCCGCGCCATAGGCGGAATCGTTGTTGGTGACGAAGACGGGGTGGCGGCCGCAGGCGACGCCGAAACGCCGGGCATAGGTCCGCACCGCACCCGCCAGCATGACCCCCGGCCGGTCGTTGTCGGAGAAGAGCAGCGGCCGTTCGTGCGACCCGGCGGCGACGACCGTGCGCCGGGCACGGACGTGCCAGACGCGCTGGCGCGCGTGTCCGGCGGCCGTGCCGGGCGGCAGATGGTCGGTCCGCCGCTCGACCGCGACGGCATAGCCATGGTCGTAGAGGCCGAGGACGGTGGTGCGCGCGAGCACCGTCACGTCCGGCAGCGCGCGCAGGGCCGCCGCCGTCTCCGCCGCCCAGGCCGCCGCCGGCCGGCCCTCGACCGTCGCCCCGGAGGCGAGCAGGTCGCCGCCCGGCACCGCCCCGTCGTCGGCGACCACGACGCGGCTGCCGGCCGCCGCGGCGGCGCGCGCCGCCGCCAGACCGGCCGCGCCGGCGCCGACGACCAGCAGGTCGGCATGGACATGGACATGGTCGTAGAGGTCGGCGTCGGGTTCGGTCGGCGCCCTGCCCATTCCCGCCATGCGTCGGATCGCCGGCTCGTAGACCCGTTGCCACCAGCCGCGGGGCCCGAGGAAGGTCTTGTAGTAGAAGCCGGCGACGAGCAGCGGCGACAGGAACTGGTTGACCGCGCCGAGGTCGAACCGGAGCGACGGCCAGGCGTTGACCGGGGTCGCTTCCAGCCCCGAAAAGAGCTCGGCCTGGGTCACCCGGACGTTCGGCTCCGACCGCGGGCCACGGCCGATCTGGACGAGCGCGCTCGGCTCCTCGGCACCGGCCGAATAGATGCCGCGCGGCCGATGGTACTTGAAGCTCCGGCCGACGACGCGGACCCCGGACGCGAGCAGGGCCGAGGCCAGCGTGTCGCCGGCGAAGCCCGAGAAGTCGCGCCCGGCGAAGGTGAAGCCGAGCGGCCGGTCGCGGTCGACGGTCCCGCCGGCGGGGAGCCGGAATCCGGTCATGCGGATTTGCCCGGCAGCGGCGGCCGCGGCGCCCCCGGCGGATAGGCGCCGGCGATCTCGTGCGTGACCGTGTGGCGGACGAGGTTAAACCAGCGGCGGCAGCCTTGGCTGTGGACCCAGCGCTCGCGCATCCAGCCCTTCGGGTTGTCGCGCAGGAAGACGTACTCCCCCCACTCCGCCTCGGACAGCAGGGTGGGGTCGAGCGGGCGGGCGATGTGTGCCTCGCCGCCGTTGGCGAATTCCGTCTCCTCGCGCGGGCCGCACCAGGGACAGGGGATCAGCAGCATCGTAGGGAATCTCAGTGGGCGACCGCCGCGGCGCCGTGCTCGTCGATGAGCGCGCCGGTGGCGAAGCGGTCGAGGCGGAAGGGCGCGTTGAGGGGGTGCGGCTCGCCGGTGGCGATCGTGTGGGCGAAGACCCAGCCCGACCCCGGCGTCGCCTTGAAGCCGCCGGTGCCCCAGCCGCAGTTGAGGAAGAGCCCGTCGACCGGCGTCCGGCCGATGATCGGCGAGGCGTCGGGGCAGACGTCGACGATGCCGCCCCAGGTCCGCATCATGCGCAGGCGGCTGAAGATCGGGAACAGTTCCAGGAGCGCGCCCATCTGGTGCTCGATGACGTGGAACGAGCCGCGCTGGGCGTAGGAGTTGAAGGCGTCGATGCCGGCGCCCATGACCAGTTCGCCCTTGTCGGACTGGCTGACATAGACATGGACGGCATTCGACATGACGACGCAGTCGAGGACAGGCTTGATCGGCTCGGACACCAGCGCCTGCAGCGGATGCGACTGCACCGGCAGGCGGAATCCCGCCATCGCCGCCAGCACCGACGAATGGCCGGCCGTCACGAGGCCGACGCGGCGGGCGCGGATGGCCCCTCGCGTCGTCTGGAGGCCGGTGACGCGGCCGCCGGCGACATCGATGCCGGTGACCTCGCAGTTCTGGACGATGTCGACCCCGCGGGCGTCGGCCGCCCGGGCATAGCCCCATGCGACCGCATCGTGGCGGGCGACGCCGCCGCGGCGCTGCAGGGTCGCGCCAAGGACCGGGTGTCTCCGGCGGGCGTCGATGTCGATGATCGGGCAGAATTCCCTGACCTGCTCCGGCGACAGCCACTCGGCATCGATGCCGTTGAGGCGGTTCGCCTGCACCCGCCGCACCCCCTCGCGCACGTCGTGGAGGTTGTGGGCGAGGTTGAGGACGCCGCGCTGGCTCAGCATGACGTTGAGGTTGAGGTCGGCGGACAGCCCCTCCCAGAGCTTCAGCGAATGCTCGTAGAGGTGGGCGCTCTCGTCCCACAGGTAGTTGGAGCGGATGATGGTCGTGTTGCGGCCGGTGTTGCCGCCGCCGAGCCACCCCTTCTCGAGCACCGCGACGTCGGTGATGCCGTGGTTCTTGGCGAGATAGTAGGCCGTCGCCAGTCCGTGACCGCCGGCGCCGACGATGACCGTGTCGTAGGATTCGCGCGGGGCGGCGTCCCGCCAGTAGGCCGGCCACGACCGGTGCCGGTCGAGCGCGTTCAGCGCCAGCTGGAAGAAGGAAAATCGCTGCATCCACCCTCGGGCCGCGGGACGCGGGCGGCCCGAGGGTAGGCGAGCCGATGGCCGCTTGTCTAACGCGCCATGAGCGTCAGGCGCGCATGCGCTCCACCGGCGGCAGATTGTGGTTCAGGAGGCGCACCGTGGAAGCCTGCGCCCCCTTCAACCCCTCGCCCTCCGCGATCTCGCAGCGCACCTTGGCGCCGACCTCCAGGCCGGCGAAGCCGTCGTCGACCACGGCGTTGCGGTGGAAATAGACCTCCTGCCCGTCCGGCATCCTGACGAAGCCGTAGCCCTCGCGCGGGAACAGGCGCTCGACGACGCCGTGGGTCGGCACCTCGTGCGACTTGACGATGCCGGCCTGGCGCTCGGCCTTGTCGGCGAGCTGCCGGCGCGCCGCCTCGAACGCCTCGTTGATGGCGAGATAGACGCCCTCGTGGGACTGCGCGTCGTGATGCTCGCGGGTGACCGCGATCTCGCCGCCGGGATAGGCGATCTCGACCCGGACCTTGAAGAGCTTGGCGAGCTTCTGCCGGCGCACCGCCTCGATGGCGACCCGGCAGCTCGTGATGCGGTCCTTGAACTTGGTGAGGCGGCCGAGCCGCTCGCGCACGCGCGCCTCGACGCTCTCCGAGGGGTCGATGTTGCGGAAGGTGATCTGCAGTGGAATCTGCATGCGATCCTCTCTGTCGGGTGGCTCTTTTCCACGGGTCCCGTCGCGGGTGGCGCCCGCCCCAGCCCTTGCACCTCCTTCCATTTGCATGTCGGTCGGAATGCGGGAGTATCAAGGCC
>NZ_JAYSFE010000187.1:0-6300 GCF_041913585.1 Allostella sp. | reverse complement strand
AAGAGCCCGGCGCCGATCAGCCCGACGCTGCTCGCCAGCGCCAGCACCGGCGCGACCAGGGCCGCCGCCCCCGGCAGCCACCACAGGGCCGGCACGATGGCGAGGCCGGGCAGCAGGGCCGCCGCCAGCAGGGCGGCGCCGCGGCGGTCGGGGGCGATCGCGATCTGGGCCAGCGGCAGCGCCGCGCCGGCGGCCAGCGCCACGAGGCCGATGCCGGCCAGCCCCTGGCGCTGCAGCCCGTCGGCCTCGAAGGCGGCGAGCTGGAAGACGCCGAGCAGGCCGGCGAAGAACCACAGCGACCAGTGGGCCAGCGTCAGCCCGAAGGCGGGCGACAGCAGGCGGAGGGCGAAGCCGATCGCGGCGGTGGCGGCGGCGAGGCCGGTCGCCAGTGCCGCCCGCGACCATTCGCCGTCGCCGCCGACCGAGGGCAGCGGGACGGTCATGATCCAGGTGCCGAGATGGCCGGCGAGCAGCAGGACGACGCTGTGGCGGGAAAGCGCGCCGGGCCGGGAGGCTGCCAGCCAGGCGACCAGCACGAAGGCGATCCAGAAGGCGGGGTGGCTCGCCTGATCGGTCTCGACCAGCCGCCCGAAGGTCCAGGTCCCGAGCGCGGCGCAGGCGACGACCAGTGCGCCGCGCGCGCGGGCCAGGAAGGCGGCGGCCATGGCGCCGATGGCGATGTAGAGCCCGCCGCCCGGCCAGTCGGCCGGCAGGTGGTACATCTGGCCGACGAGGGCGACGCCGCCGGCGAAGACGAGGGTCGCCATGGTCGCGGCGGCGTCCGCGCCCATGCGCAGTCCGGCCCGGGCCATCGCCCAGGCGCCGGCGACGGTGCCCGCCAGCAGGAGGTAGACCAGCCCGACCTTGCCGAGCCGCGGCACGCCGTCCCAGTTGGCGGCGACGAAGGCGAAGAGGCTGGCGGCGATGAGGAGGGCGCCGAGCGCGCCGAGCACGCCCGGAAGGGTGCGCCGGCCGGCGCCGGCTTCGACATGGCGGCGGATCTCGGCGGCGCCGGCCTCGGTCACCCAGCCGTGGGCGGCCCACGTCTCCAGGTCGGCGTCGAGGCGGCGGAGATAGTATCGGTCGAACATCGGGGCGGTCGGGCCTCGCCGGCTGGGGCGGCCAGGGATCATAGGGCCGCGAACCCCCTTCTGTCGCCGACCCGTGCCGTCCGGTTCAGCCTTGCGGCCGGGCGGCCGGGCGTGCCGTACTCCCCGACGGGGCAGGGCGAGGGAGGCATTGGACATGGCGACCCAGTACGGCCGGATCTTCCCGCCGCGGCCCGAGTGGCTGGCGCGGGCCGAGGCCGAGGCGATCCTCGAGCCGGACCTGCCGATCGTCGACGCCCACCATCATCTCTGGCACAAGCCGGACCACCCCTATTTCCTGCCCGACCTGCTGGCCGACACCGGCACCGGGCACAACGTCGTCGCCACCGTCTTCATCGAGTGCCGGGCGATGTACCGTGCCGACGGGCCGCCGCACCTGCGGCCGGTCGGGGAGACCGAGTTCGTCAACGGGATCGCGGCGATGAGCGCGAGCGGCCAGTACGGCCCGACGCGGGTCGCGGCCGGCATCGTCGGGTTCGCCGACCTGGCGCTGGGCGACGCCGTCGAGCCGGTGCTGGAGGCGCATGTCCGCGCCGGCGGCGGGCGCTTCCGCGGCGTCCGGCAGCAGGCCTCGTGGGACGTCGACCCGGTGATCGGCCATGGCGCGCCGGGCCCGCACCTCCTGGCGCGGCCGGAGTTCCGCCGCGGCCTCGCGCGCCTGAGCGCGCGCGGCCTCGCCTTCGACCTCTGGGTGTTCCATCCGCAACTGGCGGAGGCGCTCGACCTCGCGCGCGCCATGCCGCAGGCCAACCTCGTCCTCGGCCATTGCGGCGGACCGCTCGGCTACGGCCCCTATGCCGGTCGCGGCGACGCGGTCTTCGCCGAATGGAAGGCCGGGATGACGGAACTGGCCCGCTGCCCGAACGTCTCGGTCAAGCTGGGCGGGATGATGATGCGGCTCGCCGCCTACGACTACGGCGCCCGCCCAGCGCCGCCGGACTCGGCCGAACTGGCGCGGCTGTGGCGGCCCTGGATCGAGACCTGCATCGAACTGTTCGGCGCCGATCGCTGCCTCTTCGAGAGCAATTTCCCGGTCGAGAAGATGGGCATCGGCTATGCCGCCCTGTGGAACGCCTTCAAGCGCATCGCCGCCGCGGCGTCGGAGGGGGAGAAGCGGGCGCTCTTCGCCGGCACGGCGCAGCGGGTCTACGCGCTCTGACCGGGCGCGCGTAGACCCGCCCGCCGGCCCGTCGCCGCTCAGACGCGCACGACGTCGCCTTTCAGCGAATAGAGAATGCCGACGACCTCGTTGCATTCGGCGTCGGCGACGCCGTGCTTGCGCATCGCGGCGACGACGTCGTCGATCGCCGCGACCAGTTCCTGCTCGTTGATGTTCATGCCCTTGTGGGTGCTGAGCATGTCGCGCCCGGTGTAGTTCGCCGACCCGCCGCTGCCGGCGCAGAAGAACTCCACGACATGGTGCTTGATCTTCCGCACCCCCTCGGCATCGAGATGCAGGAAGCGCTGCCGGATGAGGGGATTGACGAGGTGGGCTTCGACCAGGTCGTTGGCGATCGCGGTGATGCGGTCACGGCCTCCGAGGCGTTCGTACAATGTCGCAGGCATGTCTGCCTCCCTTCTGGGCGGCGGGCTTCGCGGCCCGCCGACTCGTTGACGACAGCCGACCTTGAGCGATCGATCGGGCGGTGAGTAGGGTCACCACCAGCGATTGCGCCGTCAACTGTACCGGTACCCGGACCGGGCCAGTTGGGCCGACATCGAACGGGAGGATGACCGGCGGGCCCGGGGAGGTCGACGACGCGCGCCGGCCGGACGGGCGCAATTGCGACCTCGTGCTGTCCGCCGACGAACTCGGCGAGATCCGCCGCAAGCTCGACGACCGACCCCGTGGCGCCCGTCCCGGCCGGCGTCGCGCGGGTTGCTGCAGTGGGGCGGAATCGGCTTGACGCCGGCCGCGGGAAGGGTCATTTGAGCGTCATCGCTGTGCCCGCTCGTGGTGCCGCGATACCCCAGGAACAGGAACCCATGCCGACCGACCCATATAGTCGATCGGGCGTTCCGTTTTCGGTCGTCCAGGGCAAGCCCGCCGCCTGATCGGCTCGGGCACCGGGGCGGCCCGCGAAAGCGGACGCCCGGCAGGAGTAGCCCGATGACCCCTTCGATCCTCCGGAAGGTGGCCGCGGCGCGCGCGCCGCAGGACCGTCGCCCCTCCGATGTCGGGATGGTGCTCGCCATCTGCATCGGCATCGTCTTCGTGCCCGTGATCGGCCTCTGCGCCGCCGCCATGAGCGAGGCGACCCCGATCTCCCACCGCAGCGCGGCGGCACCGACCCAGGTCGCCGAACGCACCCCGTGATCCGCTATTGGGGCCGCCGGGGCGAGCAGATCGTCCAGCTCCCCCTGGAACCGGCGCCGCTCGCGGCGGACATTCTGTGGATCGACCTCGAGACGCCGACCGCCGACGACGAGCGGGCGGTCGAATCGCTGCTCGGCCTCCAGGTGCCGACCCGGCAGGAGATGTCGGAGATCGAGGAATCCGCCCGGCTCTACCGCGACGGCGGGGCGCTGGTGATGACGGTCGTCGTCGTCACCGGCGTCGCCGACAAGCGGCCGACGCGGGCCGACATCACCTTCCTGCTGACGTCCGACCACCTCGTCACCGTCCGCTACTCCGACCCGATGCCGTTCCGCACCTTCGCCAGCCGGCTCGCCCGGCATCCGGACGACAACCGGACGGCGCCGGCGATCCTGCTGTCGCTGCTGGAGAGCTTCGTCGAGCGCATCGCCGACGTGCTGGAGATCGTCGCGACCGACCTCCACGGCTGCTCGACCACGATCTTCTACGAGGGCGATGACCCGGGCCCGGATCAGGAGCGTCCCGACCTCCGTGCCCTGATCCGGCAGCTCGGTCGGCGCAACCGGCTGCTGGCGATCCTGCGCGAGAGCCTGCTCAGCCTCGGCCGGCTGCTGCCGTTCCTGCGCCAGGGGGCGGACGGGTGGCTGAAGGGCGGCCTGTCGTCACGCATCAAGGCGGTCGCCCGCGACCTCGCCTCGCTCGGCGCCTTCGAGAGCCAGCTCGAGCAGGAGATCGGCTTCCTGCACGAGGCGACGCTCGGGCTCATCAACCTCGAGCAGAACGCCATCATCAAGGTCTTCTCGGTGGCGGCCGTGCTCTTCCTGCCGCCGACCCTGGTCGGCACGATCTACGGCATGAACTTCGCGGCCATGCCGGAGCTGCAATGGAAGTACGGCTACCCCTTCGCGCTCGCCACCATGGTGCTGTCGGCGATCGTGCCCTACTGGTGGTTCAAGCGCCGCCGCTGGCTCTAGGGGCGGCGGGGGCTGTAGGCGCTGCGGGAGGGGCCTCGTCGAGCCGCTCGACGAGCGCCCGGAGCTCGGGCGGCAGCGGCTCGGCCACCACTGCCTCGTAGAGCGAACGGAGCTGGGCGTCGATCCAGTCCGGATCTGCGGCCCGCCGCCGGGGCGCGGCCGGGCGCCGGTCGGCTTCGGCCGGGCCGGGGGTGGGAGACGGGGACGACAGTTCCTGGTCCATGGCTGCAACCGACGGTGCATGCGATGGGCCACCAGTAGCACGCGGACCGCCTGTGGATAAAGTGGGCCCTCCCGGATGCGCTGCTTCCAGGCTTCCCCCCTCCGGGTCCGGCGCCGTATGACGATGACCCCCACCATGCAGCCGACGCGAGACATTGCGATGACCGATACCGCCGCCGAAGCCCGTGCCGTCCTCCAGCGTCTCGGGGTCCCGCCCGCCGCCTATGCCGACGGGCCGCTGGTCGTCCGTTCGCCGATCGACGGGGCGGTCATCGGGCGGGTCGCCGTCGGCGGCGCGGCGGAGGCGGCCGCGGCCGTCGAGCGGGCGGCCGCCGCTTTCGCCCAGTGGCGCAGCGTGCCGGCGCCGCAGCGCGGCGAGCTGGTGCGGCGGCTCGGCGAGGAGCTGCGGCGGCACAAGGCCGACCTCGGCCGGCTGGTCAGCCTGGAGGCCGGCAAGATCGTCCAGGAGGGCCTGGGCGAGGTCCAGGAGATGATCGACATCTGCGACTTCGCCGTCGGCCTCTCGCGCCAGCTCTACGGCCTCACCATCGCGACCGAGCGGCCCGGCCATCGCATGATGGAGACGTGGCACCCGATGGGGCCGGTCGCGGTCATCACCGCCTTCAACTTCCCGGTCGCGGTGTGGTCGTGGAACGCCATGCTGGCGCTGGTCTGCGGCGACAGCGTCGTCTGGAAGCCGTCGGAGAAGACGCCGCTGACGGCGCTCGCCTGCCAGGCGATCTTCGACCGCACCGCGGCCGAGATGGGGCTGCCGCCAGGCCTCGCCTCCGTCGTGATCGGCGGCGCCGACGTCGGCGAGGCCCTGGTCGACGACCCGCGGGTGCCGATCGTCAGCGCCACCGGCTCGACCCGCATGGGCCGGGCGGTGGCACCCCGGGTCGCCGCCCGCTTCGGCCGCTCGATCCTGGAGCTCGGCGGCAACAACGGCATGATCGTCGCGCCGTCCGCCGATCTCACGCTCGCCGAGCGCGCCATCACCTTTGCCGCCGTCGGCACCTGCGGCCAGCGCTGCACCTCGCTGCGCCGGATCATCGTGCACGAGAGCGTCTACGACCGGCTGGTGCCGCGCCTCGCCCAGATCTACGGGCGGCTGCCGATCGGCAGCCCGCTGGAGTCGGGCACCCTGATCGGGCCGCTGATCGATGCGGCGGCCTTCCAGGCGATGCAGGCGGCACTGGCGACGGCGCGGGCCGACGGCGGCACCGTCCATGGCGGCGGCCGCGCCCTGGCCGACCGCTTCCCCGACGCCTACTACGTCGCCCCGGCCCTGGTCGAGATGCCGGCCCAGACCGCCATCGTCTGCCACGAGACCTTCGCGCCGATCCTCTACGTCCTGCGCTACCGGGAGTTCGACGAGGCCCTCGCCCTGCACAACGCGGTGCCGCAGGGGCTGGCCTCTTCGGTCTTCACCACCGACCTGCGCGAGGCCGAGCGCTTCATGTCGGCGGCCGGCAGCGACTGCGGCATCGTCAACGTCAATATCGGACCGAGCGGCGCCGAGATCGGCGGCGCCTTCGGCGGCGAGAAGGAGACCGGCGGCGGCCGCGAGTCCGGCAGCGATGCCTGGAAGGGCTACATGCGGCGGGCCACCAACACGATCAACTACTCGACCGCGCTGCCGCTGGCCCAGGGCATCCGGTTCGAGATCGACTGACGG
>NZ_JAYSFE010000186.1:0-6333 GCF_041913585.1 Allostella sp. | reverse complement strand
GGCACGGACGGCGCCGGCGAAGCCGCGGCTGCGGTCGGCCGCCCCGGCGGCCGGGGCCGGGGCCAGCATCGGCACGGGCGGCGGCGGGGCCGAGGGCATCGCCGATTCCATCTTCGCCAGCGCGCCCTCGTCGGGGCGCGGCAGGACACGGCCCACGGTCTCGACCGGGACCTCCGGGCGCGGCTGGAAGAAGGCGGTGTAGATCGGCTGGCGGAACGCGACCGGCTGGCCCGAGACCAGGGTCAGTTCGACCTCCTTCCAGTCGGTGCCGCCCAGGTTCTCCAGCACCGCCCAGCCCTGCAGCCGGCCCGCCGCTTCGCCCGAAACCGACAGGCGGTAGGCGGTCTTCCAGATCGGCGCCTCGACGACATAGCCGACCCGGACCTTGCGCCGGCCGGTGCCGGCGAGCGCGATCGCGAGCGTCCGCGTGTCCTTTTCGCGATAGGCGGCGACGGCGGCCAGCGCCGCTTCGATCTGCGCCTGGAGCCTGGGCTCGGCGAAGCGGAGCGAATCGAGGTCCTCCAGCACCGCCTGCCGGATGCCGTCGGCCGCGGCGACCGTGACCCGGTGGCGCGTCACCGCGCCGCCCTGGGGCAGGCGCTCCTCCTCCGCCTGCACGCCGAGCAGCCGGCCCGCGATGGTGCGCGCGCCCGTGACCACGATCTGGGCGCCGCGCAGCGCATCGAACAGGGCCAGCGGCGAATCGAGCGCCGCGCGGTCGAACGGCAGCGCGCGGAAGGCTTCGTCGAGCGGTTCGCGCCCGGGCAGGCGAACGATGCCGACGGCGCCGCGGTCGTCGTAGACGACGGCGCTCTTCAGGACGTCGTCGACCTGGTCGAGGCGCACGGTCAGCGGCAGTTCGGCGCCGCCCTCGACCTCTGCCTCGTGCTCGAAATAGGCGAGCCCCGCGGTCGACAGCACGACCCGCCGGAGCGCCAGTTCCGCCGCCACGGCCGGGCCGGTCGCGAGCGGCATCGCCAGGGTGAACAGGGCGCCGATCGCCAATGGGGACTTGGTCACGAGCGCGGTACCTCCTCTGCAGCCCGTCGACGGATTCTCCCGTCGAGGGACGGAAGGATGCGCCTGCCGATTGGGCAGGCATCGTGTGTTTCCGGGGCAATTTCGCGGCGGACCGGCTCAGATTGACTCAGGGTCGGCGGCTGGTCACGATCTTGCTTCTCCACCTGCCATTCCCGCCAGCCCGCGAGCCATCGAATGCCCCTGCCGAAAGCCGACCTCGTTCTGCGCAACGGCCGCATCTGGTGCGGCCTCGACAGCGGCTTCGTCGAAGCGGCGGCGGTGTGGCGCGGGCGCGTCCTCGCCACCGGCCGGATGAGCGAGATCGAGAGCCTGCTCGGGCCGGGCACGCGCACCCTCGACCTCGCCGGCCGGCTCGCGATCCCCGCCTTCAACGACAACCACATGCACCTGCTGCCGCTCGGCCTGTCGATGGTCGAGGTCGACATCCGCGCGACCGAGGTGCGGACGATGGAGGCGCTGCTGGGCCGCATCAAGGCGGCCGCCGACAGGGCCGCCCCCGGCGAATGGATCGTCGGCCGCGGCTACGACCATTTCGAGCTCGACCTCAAGCGGCATCCGCTGCGCGAGGAGCTCGACCAGGTGGCGCCGCACAACCCCGTCTACATCAAGCGCACCTGCGGCCATGTCGGCGTCGCCAACTCGGCGGCGCTGGCGGCGGGCGGCGTCGTCGAGGAATCGGCGAACCCGCAAGGCGGCGCGCTGGAGCGGCAGAACGGCCGCCTCACCGGCCTCCTGATGGAGACCGCGCAGCGCCTCGTCTCGACCGTCATCCCCAAGCCCTCGGTGGCCGCCATGGTCGACGCGATCGAGCGCGCCGGATCGGCCTGCGCCAGTCACGGCATCGCCAGCGTCATGGACGCGAACGTCGGCGCCCGCTGCGGCATGGACGAGATCGCCGCCTACGAGACCGCACGCCGGGTCGGCCGGCTGCCGGTGCGCACCTACATGTGCCTCGCCGGCGGGCCCAACGGGATCGTCGAGCAGGCCCATGCGCGCGGGCTGGTGACGAAGTCGGGCGACGACATGCTGCGCGTCGGCCCGGTCAAGGTCTTCACCGACGGCAGCGCCGGCGGCCGCACCGCGGCGATGTTCGAGCCCTACGAGGGCGGCGACGAGCACGACACCGGCATCCTCGTCTACAACGACGAGGATGTGCGGGCGATGGTCCTCGACTACCATGCCAAGGGCTACCAGATGGCGCTCCACGGCATCGGCGACCACGCCATCCAGATCTGCCTCGACGCCGTCCAGAACGCCCAGGCCCGGGTCCCGGCGCAGGACCGGCGCCACCGCATCGAGCATTGCGGCTTCATGAGCGACGCCCAGATCGACCAGATGGCGCGGCTCGGCATGTCGCCCGCGCCGCAGCCCGTCTTCATGTACGATTTCGGCGACCTCTACATCTCGGTGCTCGGCGAGGAGCGGGCGGCGACCGGCTATCCGATGCGGCGCTGGACGACGGCGGGGGTGCGGCCGGCGGCCAGCACGGATTCGCCGGTGTGCGACATCAATCCGTTCGTCAACCTCTACGCCGCGGTCACCCGCAAGACCTCGCGCGGGGTCGTGCTCGGCGGCCAGGAACGGCTCGGCGTCGGCGAGGCGCTGCACGCGATGACGGCCAACGGCGCCTACGTCTCCTTCTGCGAGGCCGACAAGGGGACGCTGGAGCCCGGCATGCTGGCGGACATCGCCGTGCTGTCGCGCGACGTCTTCGCCTGCGATCCGGAGGCGATCCGCACCGACACGAGGTGCGACATCACGCTGCGCGGCGGGGCGGTCTCGTTCGATCGCCACGGCCAGCTTGCCGCCTGACGCCCCATGGGCCGTCATATCGTCCAGCGCCTGCTCCTCTCCGTGCCGGTGCTCTTCGGGGTCCTGCTCATCGGTTTTCTCCTCCTCCAGGTGGTGCCGACCGACCCGGCCGTGGTGCTGGCCGGGCCGATGGCGTCGCAGGACATCATCGACGCCATCCGCCGCGACCTCGGCCTCGACCAGCCGCTCTGGTACCAGTTCGGGCTCTACATCGGCCGCGTCCTCCAGGGCGACCTCGGCAAGTCGATCATCAGCAACCTCGGCGTCGCCGAGGAACTGGCGCGGACGATGGGGCCGACCCTGGAGCTGCTCGTCGCCTGCCTCGTCTGGGCGATCCCGCTCGGCATCGCCATGGGCACGGTGGCGGCGGTCTACCGCGGCAAGCTCGTCGACCGGATCATCATGGCCTTCTCGGTCGCCGGCGTCTCGATCCCGGTCTTTTTCCTCGGCCTCGTCCTCATCTGGTACGTCGGCTACAAGCTGCAGTGGCTGCCCTTCACCGGCCGCGGCGGCCCGCTGTGGAGCTGGGAGGGCATCCAGCACCTCGTCCTGCCGGCGATCACACTGGGCGGCGTCTTCGTCGGCCCGATCGCCCGCATGACCCGCACCACGGTGCTCGAGGTGCTGGGCGCCGACTATGTCCGCACCGCCCGCGCCAAGGGCCTGAGCGAGCCGCGCGTCGTCGTCCGCCACGCCCTGCGCAACGCCCTCATCCCCATCGTGACGCTGATCGGCCTGCAGATCGGCTTCCTGCTCGGCGGCGCCGTGGTGACGGAGACGATGTTCAGCTGGCCCGGGGTCGGCCGGCTGGCGGTCGGCGCCATCCTGTCCCGCGACTTCCCGGTCGCCCAGGGTGCGATCATCGTGCTGGCGCTCGCCTTCCTCCTCATCAACCTCGCGGTCGACGTGCTCTACGCCGTCCTCGATCCCCGGGTGCAGAAGCGATGAACGCCGTCGCCACCGTCACCACCGCCGCCGTGGCGGCGCCCCGCCGCCGTTCGGTCCTGCGCCGGCTAGGGCGCGACCCGGCGGCGCTGCTGGCCTCGGTCTTCCTCGTCGCCGTGATCGGGGCGGCGCTGCTGGCCCCGTGGATCGCGCCCTACGACCCCTTCTTCACCGATCCGGCCAAGGGCATGCGGCCGCCCTTCGAGGACCCGGCCTACATCTTCGGCACCGACGCACAGGGCCGGGACATGCTGAGCCGGCTGCTCTACGGCACCCGCCTCACCCTGCTGATGGGGCTGGTCGCGCTCGCCGTCGGCGGCCTCATCGGCACCTTCGTCGGCATCGTCGCCGCCTTCTACAGCCGTGTCGACGGGCTGCTGATGCGGGTCATGGACGTGCTGCTGTCGTTCCCGGCGATCCTCTTCGGCCTCGCCATCGCCGCCGTCACCGGGCCCGGGCTGACACCGATCATCATCGCGCTCGCCATCGCCACCATCCCCCTGCTCGCCCGCATCGCCCGCTCGAGCGCGCTCGTCATCATGCAGCAGGACTATATCGACGCCGCCCGCGCCGTCGGCCTCGTCGACGCGGCGATCATCTGGCGCTACCTGCTGCCGAACTGCCTGTCGTCGATCTTCGTCTTCTCGACGCTGCGCTTCGGCCAGATCGTCCTCATCGGCGCCGCCCTCAGCTTCCTCGGGCTCGGCGCGCAGCCGCCGACGGCGGAACTCGGCACGATGGCGGCGAACGGGCGCGACTTCCTCTTCTTCGCGCCGCACATCGCGACCATCCCGAGCCTGACCATCTTCGCCATCGTGCTCGCCTTCAACGTGCTGGGCGACGCGCTGCGCGACATCCTCGACCCCCGGCTGCGGCACTAGCCGGCGGCACGGGACAACCGACGATCCGACCAATCGGACGACCGACGACGACAGGAGGGTAGAACGATGCGAGCAGGAACCTGGACGACGGCCTTCGCCGCGGCCGGCGTCGCGGCAATGGCCGCCGGCGCGGCGCTGGCGCAGGGCAACACGCTGACCATCGCGCGCGTCATCGACGCCGACCGCTACGACCCGCCGCGCTCGACCGCGCGCTCGGCCGGCGACATCCTCTTCCAGATCGCCGACACGCTGCTGTCGCTCGACTACGACCTGAAGACGGTGAAGCCGCTGCTCGCCAAGTCGTGGAAGGTCTCCGAGGACGGCAAGACCTACACCTTCGCGCTGCGCGACGACGTCAAGTTCTGCGACGGCCGCGGCATGGTCGCCGACGATGTCGTCTATTCGCTGAAGCGCTGGATCGACCCCGAGCTGAAGTCGCCGGTGCGCGGCCGCGCCGGCAAGGTCAAGGACATCCGCGCCGCCGACGCGTACACCGTGATCTACGAACTGGAGGAGCCGTTCGGGGAGCTGCCGTTCCAGCTCACCCAGTTCTTCTCCTCGATCATCGACAAGAACACGGTCGAGAAGCTCGGCGCCGACTTCGGCGTCAAGGGCTTCAACGGCACCGGCCCCTATTGCTGGGAGAACTGGGTGCCGCGGCAGGAATTCGTGATGAAGCGGAACCCGCACTACAAGTGGGGTCCCGAATTCTACCAGAACCGCGGTCCCGCCCACATCGAGCGGGTGATCTGGAAGATCATCCCCGAGAACTCGACCCGGCTCGCCTCGGTGATGACCAATCAGGTGCAGCTCACCCAGTACGTCCCGCAGATCGCCCTCGACCAGGCGATGAAGGCGCCCAACCTCAAGGTGCACAAGGCGCAGTCCTACCTCTGGACCTACTACATCGGGTTCAAGGTCGACCGCGAGTTCATGAGCGACATCCGCGTCCGCCAGGCGATCAACTATGCCGTCGACCAGAACGCGCTGGTGAAGAACGTCTGGTTCGGCCATGCCGTGCCGGCCTACACGCCGGTCAGCCCCGATACGCCGGACTTCAACGAGAAGACGCTCGGCGCCACCATCAAGTACGATCCCGAGAAGGCGAAGAAGCTGCTCGACGAGGCCGGCTGGAAGGTCGGCGCCGACGGCATGCGCTACAAGGACGGCAAGAAGCTGGCGCCGGTCTTCTACGCCATCTCGGGCGCGCCCACCAACCAGATGGCCGAGGCCGTGCAGGGCGACCTGCGCAAGATCGGCATCGACATGCAGGTCAATCTCTTCGACGCCACCATCGCCTGGGGCAAGCTGGCGACCCAGGAGTTCGATTCCTTCGCCATGAGCTACCCCTATGTCAGCGTCGGCGACGCCTACAACCTCTACTTCCGCTCGGCCGCGGCCCCGACACCCAACCGCATGAACTGGAAGGACAAGGAGACGGACGAACTGCTCGCCAAGGGAACGGCGGCGGTGACCGCCGACGAGCGGCGCAAGTACTACGACCAGGTGCAGATGCGCATCCAGGAGGCCGTGCTGTGGCTGCCGATCGTGCACGAGCAGCTGCACCTGACGGCGACCAACCGGCTGGACGGCGTGCGCGCGCACGGCATCTACGGCTGCGGCGTCTACAAGGGCCTCGACTACAAGTTCAAGT
>NZ_JAYSFE010000185.1:0-6455 GCF_041913585.1 Allostella sp. | reverse complement strand
GCCGCCAGAGTGTTGCGGGCGGCGAGATGCGGGGCGGCGGAAGCCAATGCAGCCGAGCGCCGCGCCACCCTATCAGGCCAGGACGCTACGTTCTGGTGGAGGCGGTTTCGCAGGGGACGTCAGGAACGGTGCCTTTGACCATCCAGGCGGTCGCAGCGTAGGAGCGCGGCCCGTCCGCCTCTCCGTCGAGATAGGCACGCTGGACGGCGTCCCGCACTCGGGCCTTCGTTTCGGGCGACAGCGTCGCGACGTAGTCGGCGATCGGGCCGTCCCTGCCCTCGTTCGGCGCCCAGTAGTCGGCAAAGGATGCGAATTCCATGCGGATCGTCCGCATGTCCTGCGTCACGTCCTGCAGCCCCGCCTGTCGCCAGGCCTCCGCGAGTTCGCCGGGTCGCGACAGCGGCCGGACATACATGCGCCGACGGCGTTCGTCGGCCGCCGGGTCCACCATCGCCGCGGTGTCGAAGAACATGCGGTAGGCGACGAAGCCGCCGCGGGTGTCCCAGACGGCGGCCGCCACGGTCCCCCCGGGCCGCGTCACCCGCCGCATTTCGCGAATTGCGACGTCGAAACGCGGGACGAACTGCAACACCAGCAGCGACAGCGCGTGATCGAACGACGCGTCGGCGAACTCGAGGGCGCAGGCATCGCCCACCTGGAACCGCACGCGTGGGTCCGAATTGTTGCGTGTCGCATGGGCGACATAGGCCGGCGCGAGATCGACGCCCCGAATGGCGCCGATCGTGGGCGAGGCCGCCAGCGCGTGGCTGAGCGCGCCCGTACCGCTCCCGACATCCAGTACCTTGCCGTCGGTACGTATGCCGGCGAATTCCACGAACGGCATCGCCAGTCGTCGACTCCAGCGACCCATCTGCAGTTCGTAGCCGTTGCCATCGGACGCGTTGAAAGTCGAAGAGGACATGATTGCGCACTCCGTCGACCGCCGTTTCCCGCATCTACGCTACACTAGGTCCGCCTGCCCCCGAGAGGGGGGGCAGGACGGCCGGTCCGCAAAGACAAGGCCGCGGGTCCTGCCGTCGGCCGCCTGGTCCGCCGACCTCCGCTCACGGCGGCGCCGATGCCTCGATCCGCCCGTCCCGCAGCGACACCAGCCGGTCGAACCGGTCGAAGATCTTCTCGTCGTGCGTCACCACCAGCACCGCTGCGCTCTGGGCCCGCGCGAGTTCGCGCAGCAGGTCCATCACCACCCGGGCGCGCTCGGAATCGAGCGCCGCCGTCGGTTCGTCGGCCAGGATCACCCGCGGCCGGTTGACCAGCGCGCGGGCGATCGCCACCCGCTGCGCCTCGCCGCCCGACAGGCGCGACGGCATCGCCGCCGCCCGCCGGCCGACCTGCAGATGCTCGAGAAGCTCGCGTGCGCGCGTCCGCGCGGTGCGGATGTCGGCGCCCGCCAGCGTCATCGGCAGGGCCACGTTGTCAGTCGCGTCGAGGAACGGCAGCAGGTTGTGGAACTGGAAGATGAAGCCGATCCGCTCGCGCCGCAGCCGGCGCAGGTCGGCGATCCGGTAGCGGCCCTCCCACACCACCTCGTCGTCGAGCAGGAGGCGCCCGGCGCTCGGCTCGAGGATGCAGGCGACGACGTTGAGCAGCGTCGACTTGCCGCTGCCCGACGGGCCCTTCAGGCCCACCAATTCCCCGGCCTCGACCGACAGGTCGACGTCGGCCAGCGCCCGCACGGCGGTATCGCCCGTGCCGAAGACCTTGGCCACGCCTTCCAGGCGCACCCGGGACGGCATGCCCCTCAGCCCCCCAGCGCCTGCTGCGGCTCGATGCGCAGCGCCGCCCGGATCGACAGCAGGCTGCCCAGCACGCAGATCCCGGCGATCACCCCGGCCATCGCCGCCACCTCGCCGATCCCCAGCGCCACCGTGCGCGGAAAGACGTCGCGGACGGCGAAGACGAG
This sequence comes from Allostella sp., assembly GCF_041913585.1. NCBI lineage: Bacteria > Pseudomonadati > Pseudomonadota > Alphaproteobacteria > Rhodospirillales > Allostellaceae > Allostella > Allostella sp. The sequence goes on along the minus strand of NZ_JAYSFE010000185.1, from coordinate 4,531 downwards.
CAGGGTCGCGGCGGCGAACCCGGACCCGCCCAGCACGAGCGCCTGCTGCAGCACCAGCCCCACGATCGCCCGGTCGGGCGCCCCGATCAGCTTCAGCGTCGCGATCTCGCGCAGCTTGTCCATGGTCATGGTGTAGATCACGAGCGTGACGATGACCGCGGACACGCACAGCAGGACGACCGTGAACATGCCGAGCTGGACCCGCGCCCGGTTGACCACCGAGCGGGTCAGCAGTTCGGACTGGTCGGCGTCGGTCAGCGCGGAGAGATGCTTCCAGCGCCGCGCCGTCTCGGCCACCGCCGCCGGGTCGGCCGCGGGATGCAGGCGGGCGATCACCGCGTTCACGGTGTCGGTGGAGGCGACGGCCCCGCCGGCGGCCGCGGCGCGCCGGGCGGCCGGCGGGGCGAGCTGGAACTGGAGTTCCTGGGCGTCGCGCAGATGCACGAAGACGAGCGGATCGCCGCCCGACGCCACCAGGCCGCGGGTGGTGCCGACGACGCGGTAGCGGTCGCCGCCCAGCGTCACCGTCGCCCCCGGCACGAGGCCGGCACGCGCGTCGGCGACCATCTCGTAGCGGGCGCCGCCGAGGCCCCGGCCGGTCGCGATGGCGGCCGGCCCGCCCGGGCGGCCGGGCTCGTAGCCCATGACCTGGACGCGGACGAGGCCGCGCGCGGTCCGCATCTCGGCCGTGCTCAGGGTGATCGACCCGGCCGCGGCCACGCCGGGCAGGCGCGCCGCCATCTCCCGCACGTCGCCGGGGATGCGCGAGGACTCGGCGAACGGCCCGCGGGTTCCCGCCTCGACCAGCCACAGGTCGGCGCGCAGGCTGCGCGACAGCGCCAGGGCCTCGGCGACGACGCCCTGGTAGATGCCGACCATCGACAGCGCGACCGCCATCAGCAGCCCGAGCCCGATCCCGGTCAGCACGAAGCGCCCGAGATTGTGGCGGATGTCGGCGAGTGCCAAGTTCATCGCCCGGCCACGGCTCGGGCCGCACGGCCCGGCGCGAAGCCGGCGCCGGCGCGCGCCGCCACCGGAACGTCGTCGGGCAGCGCGTCGGCGGTCACGGCGAGGTGCCCGTCCATCAGCCGGGCGGCGAACCGCACCCGGCGCTGCACCAAGCGTCCATCCTCGATGGTCCAGACGCGGCCGTGGGCGCCGTCATAGCCGTGCACCGCCGATTCCGCGACCAGCCGGGCGCGCGGCAGGCGCCCGGTCTCGATCACGACCTCCGCCTGCTCGCCGATCACCGGCATGGCCGGGCAGGCGCGGCAGCGGACATGGACGCGCCGCTCCTCGGTCGCGCGGTCGGCCTCGAGGCCGATCCGCACCACCTCGGCCGGCATCGGGTCGCCCGGCCGGCTGCGCAGCGTCACCGTCGCCGGCTGGCCGAGGGCCAGTGCGCCGGCCCGGCCCTCGTCGACATAGGCGAGGGCCCAGACGCTGTCGGGCGCGACCAGGGTGAACACCGCCTCGCCGGGATTGAGCGCCGTCCCCGGCTCGCGGGCGCGGGCGACGACGACGGCGTCGAAGGGCGCGGTCAGCGTGTGCTTGGCGAGTGCGGTGCGCTCGGCCCGCAGGTTCGCCTGCGCTTCGGCCTGGGCGGCGCGGGCGAGCATGGCGTCGGCCCGGTTGACGGCGACGTCCGCCTGGGCGGCCACGGCCTCGGTCGCGGCCAGTTCGGCCGCCTCGGTGCTGCCGGCGCCGCGCGCGGCGAGGTCGCGGCGCCGGCGCGCGGTCGCCTGCCGCTGCGCGACCTGCGCCTCCGCCCGCTCGCGCTGCGCCTCCGCCCGCGCCACCGCGGCATTGGCGGAGAAGACGGCCGCCTCGGCCTTGGCCACCCGGGCCTCCTGGCTGGCGGCGTTGAGCCGCGCCAGCGGCGCCCCGGCCTGGACGCGGTCGCCATGATCCGCCAGCACGGCGACGAGCGTCCCCGGCACCTCGAAGCCGACGCGCGACAGCACCCGCGCCTCGACGGCGCCGAGGCCGAACACCGTCACCGGCACGTCCTCCTCGAAGGCAGCGACCGGCACGTCGAGCGGCCGCTGGGTCGCGTACCACCAGGCCGCGGCGATCCCGCCCGCGGCCAGGATTGCCGCCGTCAACGCGATGCGGATGCGCATGGCCCCCTCATTTCCTGTGCCAACGCCGGCGGCATGGGCGAACCACGAAGAATGGTCGGACCGCGGCGACGGCTGCGGGCCCTCCGTCCGGCGTCCGGACTTGGACCCGCCTCGGCGGGTGGCGAACCGGATCGGCTTCCGGGCTCCTGGGCAAGGCTGCGGCTCACGCCGCCGGTGTCCTGCGCCGGATGGTCCCCTCGAGCCGCGTCGCCGCGGCGACGGTGTTCGAGATCGTTCCGAACTTGCGGATGTTGGTGTGCAGCAGGTTCAGCCGGCGGTCCGGCTCGTCGGTATCGACGACGATCTCGTAGTCGATGGCGACCATCTTCGGCGGGCTGTCCTGGCGGACGCCGCGAAGCTTCACCTCGACCCCGCGCAACTGGAACTCGAGCATCGGCATCACCCGCTCGATGCCCTTGAGCATGCAGGCGGCGATGGCGGCGAGGAAAAGCTCGGCGGGATTGAAGGCGTCGAGGCGGCCGGCGACGTCGGTGTCGAGCGCGATCGAGGCCTGCTTGGTGGTGGCGAGGCTGCCATGCGCGTCGACCCGGCGCGCGTCCACGGAATATTCGAGCATCATGCGCACAGCCACTTCTCGAGCGCATCCGCGTTGGGCAGCCCGCCGGCATGGACGACCTTGCCGTCGACGACGATGCCCGGGGTCGAGGCAATGCCGAACTTCGCGATCTCGGCATAGTCGGTCACCTTCTGGACCGTGACCGCGATGCCGAGCTTCGCCGCGGCGGTCCTCACCATGGTTTCCGTGGCCTCGCAGCGCTTGCAGCCGGGGCCCAGCACCTTGACGTCCTTCATCGCGCGCATCCTTCCCCGAAGTCAGTGGAACAGCAGGTTGAAGAGGAAGCCGACCGCCAGGATGCCGGTGCCGACGACGCCGACGAACACCGCGATCAGCCGCAGGGTCAGCACCTTGCGCAGGATGATCATCTCGGGCAGCGACAGGGCAATCACCGACATCATGAAGGCGAGCGTCGTGCCGAGGGCGGCCCCCTTGCCGAGCAGCGCCTCGACGATCGGAATGACGCCGGCCGCGTTGGTGTACATGGGAATGCCGATCACGACCGCCGCCGGCACCGACCACCAGGCGTCCGCCCCCATGATGCGCGCCATCAGTTCCGCCGGCACATAGCCGTGGATCAGGGCACCGGCGGCAATGCCGGCGATGATCCAGATCCAGACCCTGCCGACGATGTCCCGGACCGCCTCGATGCCGAGCCGGATGCGGTCCACCGCCGTCGGCGCGTCGTCGGGGACGAACGTTCCGCCGCCGCCATGGATGTCCTTCACCCAGTCCTGGAGCCAGCCCTCGAGCTTCAGGCGGCCGATCGCCCAGCCGGCGACGACGGCGACGGCGAGGCCGAACACCAGATAGGCGAGCGCCACCTTCCAGCCGACGAGGGCGAACAGGAGGCCGAGCGCCACCTCGTTCACCATCGGCGCGGCGATCAGGAAGGAGAAGGTGACGCCGAGCGGAACCCCGGCCGAGACGAAGCCGATGAACAGCGGCACGGCCGAACAGGAACAGAACGGCGTGACGATGCCGAGGCCCGCGGCCATGACGTTGCCGAGGCCCTCCCGCCGCCCGGCGATCAGCGCCCGCGTCTTCTCGGGCGAGAAGTAGCTGCGCACGACGCCCATCGCGAACACGACCAGGGCCAGGAGCAGCAGCACCTTGGGGGTGTCGTAGAAGAAAAAGGCCAGCGCCTCGCCGAGATGGCTCGTCCGCTCGACCGGCAGCCGCGAGACCAGCCATTCCGATGCCGGAACGAGCTGGCTGTAGAGGACGCCCCAGGCGGCGAGCGCCACGCCGAGGCCGGCCAGCCATCTCCAGGCCGGCCGTTTCCAGACCGGTATCGGCCGCGGTCCGCCGTCGCCGGCGGCCAGGGTCTGGGTGCTCATGCCGCGATCCTCTCCTCGCCGCTTGCCGCCGCCAGTACGGCATCGACGACCCGCACGACGCATTGCGCCAGATCAGGGCGCCGCCGATAGCGCACCCACTGGGCGTCGCGGCGGTCGACGACCAGCCCGGCCGCCTTGAGCACGCCCATGTGCCGGGACATGCGCGACTGGGTCGCGTCGAGGCGCGCCATCAGCTCGCATGCGCAATGCTCGCCGCCGTCCCAGATGATGCGCATGGCGCCGAGGCGCGTCGGGTCGGAGAGGGCCGAGAGGAGATCGATCGTCCGCTGCATGGTCTTTACATAAGTACATTCGCACATGCGCGAAAGCGCATTTGTTCGGCCTGCGACATTTGCGGCGAACTCGCGGCGTGCGCGATGACGATGCCGTCGCGAGACAGGGGGGACTCCGGCGGACCACGGCCGTCGGCGATCGAAGAAGTGGGGGAAAGGGGCCGCGTCCCACGGCGGGACGATGTGTCGCCATCGCGC
>NZ_JAYSFE010000184.1:0-6485 GCF_041913585.1 Allostella sp. | reverse complement strand
TGGCGCGCAGGATGTTCTCCATCTTCATCGCCTCGACCACGGCGAGCGGGTCGCCCGCCTTGACCTCCTGGCCCTCGCGGACGGCGACCTGGGTCAGGAGCCCCGGCATCGGCGAAAGCAGGAAGCGCGACAGGTCCGGCGCCGCCTTCTCCGGCATCAGCCGCGCCAGCGCCGCGACGTGGGGCGCCAGCACGCGCAGGCCGAGCGTGGCGCCGCCGTGCGACAGGCGCCAGCCCAGGCGGTCGCGCGCCACCTGGACCGTCAGCGGCCGGCCGCGCAGACTGCCCTGGAAGAGCGTCTGGCCCGGCTGCCAGTCGGCGTCGAGCCGCACCGATTCGCCTTCGGACAGGACCGTCGCGCCGGCCTCGTCGAGCCGGGTCGCGACCGCCCGCTCGCCGCCGTCGCCGACCACCGTCCAGTCGCTGACGGGGCGGAGCCGGCGGCCCGGCATCTGGCCGCTGACCGCGGCATCGCGCGCCGTCGACACGGCCTGCAGGTAGGCCGCGACCAGGCCGAGGTCGCGCCGCGTCGCCGCCGGCAGTTCGGCGCCGGCGAAGCCGCCCGGGAACTCCTCGGCGATGTAGTTGGTGGTCAGTCGTCCGGCACGGAAGCGCGGCCGCGCCAGCACCGCCGACAGGAAGCCGACATTGTGGGTGACGCCGCCGATCTCGTAGGCGTCGAGGGCCGTTAGCAGGCGGTCGGTCGCGGTCTCGCGGTCGGGACCGTGGGCGACCAGCTTGGCGATCATCGGGTCGTAGTGGACCGAGATCTCCGCCCCCTCGTAGATGCCGGTGTCGACGCGGATGCCGTCGCCGGCCGGCGGGCGATAGCGCACCACCCGTCCGATCGACGGCAGGAAGCCGCGATAGGGATCCTCGGCATAGACGCGCGCCTCCAGCGCCCAGCCGCTCATCCGGACATCCTCCTGGCGGATGCGCAGCGGCTCGCCGGCGGCGATGCGGATCATCTCCTCGACGAGGTCGAGGCCGGTCACCGCCTCCGTCACCGGATGCTCGACCTGGAGGCGGGTGTTCATCTCCAGGAAGTAGAAGTTGCGGTCCTTGTCGACGATGAACTCGACCGTCCCGGCCGAGCGATAGCCGACCGCCCGGGCCAACGCCACCGCCTGGGCTCCCATCGCCGACCGCGTCGCCTGGTCGAGGAAGGGGCTCGGCGCCTCCTCGATCACCTTCTGGTGGCGGCGCTGGATCGAGCATTCGCGCTCGCCCAGATGGACGACGTTGCCGTGCGCGTCCGCCAGCACCTGGATCTCGATGTGGCGCGGCTCCTCGACATACTTCTCGATGAAGACGCGATCGTCGGCGAAGCTCGACCGTGCCTCGCTGCGGGCCGACCGGAGGCCCTCCTCGACCTCGGCGGCGGAGCGGGCGATGCGCATCCCCTTGCCGCCACCGCCGGCCGACGCCTTGATCATCACCGGATAGCCGATGGCGGAGGCGATCCCGACCGCCTCCGCCTCGTCGGCGATGACGTCGAGATGCCCGGGCACCGTCGAGACGCCGGCGGCGTGCGCCAGCTTCTTCGACTCGATCTTGTCGCCCATCGCCGCGATCGCCTCCGGGCCCGGCCCGATGAAGGCGATCCCCGCCGCCTCCAGGCGGGCCGCGAAGTCGGCCTTCTCCGAGAGGAACCCGTAGCCGGGATGGACCGCCTCGGCCCCCGTCTCGCGCGCTGCGGCGACGATCCGGTCGGCCACGAGGTAGCTGTCGGCCGCGGCCGCGCCGCCGATCGCCACCGCCTCGTCGGCCATGCGGACATGGAGCGCCCGCTCGTCCGCCTCCGAATGGACGGCGACGGTGGCGATGCCGAGCCGCCGGCAGGTGCGGATGACGCGGCAGGCGATCTCGCCCCGGTTGGCGATCAGGATCTTGGCGAACATCGGCGCGCCGGTCAGGCGGAGTTGACGGAAAGATAGACCTGCTGGCCACCCTCCCAGATCATGGCGAGCGCGACGTAGAAGATCATCGCCAGGCCGACATAGGCGATCCAGCGGTATTTCTGCAGGAGGGCGGCGATCGCGGTGGCGGCGGCGCCCATGAAGGCAACCGACATGACGAGCCCGGTGACCAGCACCCACGGGTGCTCGCGCGCCGCCCCGGCGACCGCGAGCACGTTGTCGAGCGACATCGAGACGTCGGCGGCGACGATCTGCATGGCGGCCTGGGCGAACGTCTTGCGCGGCGGGCCGGCGGTGGCGGCCGGGTCGCCGCCCGTCGCCTCCTCCAGCAGTTCCTCGGCCTCCTCCTCTTCCTGCTCGTGGCCGGCGCGCAGTTCGCGCCACATCTTCCAGCACACCCAGAGCAGCAGGATGCCGCCGGCCAGCATCAGGCCGATCAACTGCAGCAACTGCGTGGTCAGGGCGGCGAAGGCGATGCGCAGGACGGTCGCCGCGGCGATGCCGATGAGGATGACCTTGCCGCGCTGCTCCTTCGGCAGGCCCGCGGCGGCGAGCCCGACCGCGATGGCATTGTCCCCGGCCAGCACCAGGTCGATCAGCAGAACCTGGCCCAGCGCGACCATCGCCTCGGCATTGAAGATGTGTGACAGATCCATGTGGAGGGGCACCCCGAGGGTCAGAGCGGAAGGTTGTCGTGCTTCTTCCAGGGATTCTCCAGCCGCTTGTCGCGCAGCATGGCGAGCGCGCGGGCGATGCGGCGGCGCGTGCCGTGCGGCTGGATCACGTCGTCGATGAAGCCGCGGCTGGCGGCGACGAACGGGTTGGCGAACTTCTGCCGGTATTCCTCGGTCCGCTGGTCGATCTTCGCCTGGTCGCCGAGGTCGCCGCGGAAGATGATCTCGACGGCCCCCTTCGGCCCCATGACCGCGATCTCGGCCGTCGGCCAAGCATAGTTGACGTCGCCGCGGAGGTGCTTGGAGCTCATGACGTCGTAGGCGCCGCCATAGGCCTTGCGGGTGATGACGGTGACCTTCGGCACCGTCGCCTCGGCATAGGCGAAGAGCAGCTTGGCGCCGTGCTTGATGATGCCGCCATATTCCTGGGCGGTGCCCGGCAGGAAGCCCGGCACATCGACCAGCGTCACGATCGGGATGCCGAAGGCATCGCAGAAGCGCACGAAGCGCGCCGCCTTGCGGCTGGAATCGATGTCGAGGCAGCCGGCCAGCACCATCGGCTGGTTGGCGACGATGCCGACGGTCGAGCCGCCGATGCGGCCGAGCCCGACGATGATGTTGGCCGCGAAGTCCGGCTGGATCGGGAAGAAGTCGCCCTCGTCGACGATCTTCTCGATCAGTTCGCGCATGTCGTAGGGCTTGTTGGGATTGGCCGGGATCAGCGTGTCGAGGGAGGGTTCCTCGCGGTCGACCGGATCGGCGGTCGGCCGGACCGGCGGCCGCTCCCGGTTCGAGGACGGCAGGAAGTCGACGAACCGGCGGAGCTCCAGCAGCGCCTCGACGTCGTTCTCGAAGGCGCGGTCGGCGACGCCCGAGCGGGTGGTGTGGGTGACGGCGCCGCCCAGCTCCTCCTGCGTCACCGTCTCGTGCGTCACCGTCTTCACGACGTCGGGGCCGGTGACGAACATGTAGGAGCTGTCCTTCACCATGAAGATGAAGTCGGTCATCGCCGGGGAATAGACCGCCCCGCCGGCGCAGGGACCCATGATCATGGAGATCTGCGGCACCACGCCCGACGCCAGCACGTTGCGCTGGAAGACCTCGGCATAGCCGGCGAGCGAGGCGACGCCCTCCTGGATGCGGGCGCCGCCGGAATCGTTGAGGCCGATGACGGGTGCCCCCACCCGCATCGCCTGGTCCATGACCTTGCAGATCTTCTCGGCGTGGGCCTCGCTCAGGGCGCCGCCGAACACGGTGAAATCCTGGCTGAAGACGAAGACGAGCCGGCCGTTGACGGTACCGTGCCCGGTGACGACGCCGTCGCCCGGCACCTTCTGACCGGCCATGCCGAAATCCGTCGAGCGGTGCTCGACGAACATGTCCCACTCCTCGAACGACCCGGGGTCGAGCAGGACGTCGATCCGCTCGCGGGCGGTCAGCTTGCCCTTGCCGTGCTGGGCGGCGACGCGGCGCTCCCCGCCGCCGGCGCGCGCCAGACGGCGCATCTCCTCCAACTGCTCGACGATGTCCCGCAAACCCGGCCTCCCGACGCCCGCGTCGTGCCATAGCACCTCGGGCGGACGATGCAAACCCTCCGGCGGCCCCTACCCCAGCAGCGCCACGAACCGCTCGACGGCCTGAAACTCGGCCCGCAGCGCCTGGCGCCGCTGCGCCGCTTCGGCATCTTCGCCCCATTGCTCGATCTGGAAGCTCTCGTCGAGCTGCGAGGCGGCCCAGGCCGCTTCGGCATCGAGCCGGCCGGCGACCAGCGCCAGCCCGATGACGACCGACCCCGCCGCCGCCGTCGCCACCGAGAGGGCGGCCAGCCGCCACGGATCGAGCCGGCCGACCGCGGCCCGCATGGCCGCCATCGCCTCGGCCGGCTGGGCGACCGGCATGATCCCGTGCGCCACCTTGAACGCGGCGTCGTGGTCGAGCGCGACCCAGTCGAGCAGCGGCTGCCATGCCGCGTGCTGGCGATGGGCGAGCGCCGGAGGATCGTCGGCGCGATAGCAGACGAGATCGGTCTCGCCAAAGCGCGCCGCCGCGTCGGCGACCGCGGCCGGATCGGGCTGGACGCGGTCCAGCGCCGTGCAGGCCAGCTGCATCATCGGCATCCGGTCGGGCCGGACGGTCTCGCCCTGGCCGTCCCACTCCGCGGCGATGGCCGCGGCCAGTCCCTCGGTCGGCACATGCAGCGACCGGCGCGCCGGGGTCCGCACCGGGCGGCCGTCGAGGCGCACCTCGAAGCCACCGTCGCCCTTCGCCACCGAGACGCTCTTATAGACGCGACGCATTCTCCTCCCCGGACAGCAGTTCCGATGCCAGGCGCGGCAGATCGACGGGCGCCGCGGCGACGCACCGGGCGCCGGCCCGCGTCAGCATCGGCGGCGGGTGGTGCCCCCAGGCGACGCCGATCGCCGCCACGCGGGCGTTCCGCGCCATTTCCATGTCGTAGGTGGTATCGCCCACCATCGCCGTCGAGCCCGGTTCGGCACCCGTCTCCGCCATGGCGCGGAGGATCATGTCCGGTGCCGGCTTGCCCGGTCCGTCGTCGGCGGTCTGCAGGGTGACGAAGCGCCGGCGCAGCCCGTGCGCATCGAGGAGCGCCAGGAGCGGGCGGCGGGCCATACCGGTCGCGACGCCGAGCAGGCAGCCGGCCGCCTCCATCGCCACCAGCGCATCGGCGATCCCGGGAAAGAGCGGCTCGCCGCCGTCGGGGCGGGCGCGCTGCGCCGCGAACGCCGCGCGGAACCCGGCCGCCGCCCGGCGATGCAGTTCGTCCGGCGCATCGGCCGGCAGCAGGCGGCGGAGCGCATCCTCGAGCGACAGTCCGCCGACGCGGCAGACCGCCGCTTCGGCGGGCGGCGGCAGGCCGGCGGCTGCAAAGCCGGCCGCCATCGCCGCGACCGCGGCATGGCGGCCGTCGACGAGCGTGCCGTCGCAGTCGAAGAGCACCAGGCGGATCGGGAGCGTGGCGGCCATCGGCCGCGACCATAGCACCCATCGCCTATGGCCGCCGCACCGGCCGGGGCCTATGTATGGCGGGTCATGAGCAGCCCGCCCCGCACCCTCGTCCTGACCGGCGCCAGCCGCGGCATCGGCCACGCCACTGTCGCCTACTTCATGGCGCGCGGCTGGCGCATCATCACCTGTTCGCGCGAGGACGCACCGCCCGAGTGCCGGCGCAACACGAGCTGGAGCGACCATATCGTGGCCGACCTCGGCGACCCCGCCGGCCAGGCCGCCTTCGTCCAGCAGGCGAACGCCATCGTCGGCGACGGGCCGATCCATGCGCTGGTCAACAATGCCGGGGTATCGCCGAAAACGCCCTACAAGGAGCGGCTCGGCTGCCTGAACGGGTCGATCGACGGCTGGCGGGCGGTGTTCGAGCTCAACTTCTTCGCGCCGCTGGTGCTCGCCCGGGGCTTCGCGGCCGCACTCCATCGCGGCCAGGGTGCCATCGTCAACGTCACCTCGATCGCCGGCCACGCGACCCATCCCTTCGCCGGCTCCGCCTACTCGACCTCCAAGGCGGCGCTCTCGGGCCTCACGCGCGAGATGGCGGTCGAGTTCGCCGGCATCGGGGTGCGTGTCAACGCCGTGGCGCCGGGCGAGATCGAGACCGCGATGCTGTCGCCGGAGACCGAGGTGCTGATCCCGCGCATTCCGCTCGCCCGCCTCGGCCAGCCGGACGAGGTCGCGGCCGCCATCCACTATCTCTGCAGCCCCGAGGCGACCTATGTCACCGGGACGGAGATCTTCATCACCGGGGGGCAGCACCTGCTCTGAGGCGCACGGGCCGGCCGCGGCGCCCGGTCAGGCGCGGCACCCGGTCAGGCGAGGCCGCGCAGCCAGGCGAGGCGGCGTTCGAGATGGTCGGCGTCGAGCGC
>NZ_JAYSFE010000183.1:3532-6519 GCF_041913585.1 Allostella sp. | reverse complement strand
GGGCGCCGCCGCGGTGCCGGGGCCGGCCGTCGCCAGCGCCCGCACCCGCGAGCGGCTGGCCGCCGTGATCGCCGCCGCCCGGCCGCGCGCCCTGCTGGTGGAGCGCACCGGGCCGCGCAGTCCGCTGCCGGACGCGGCGGACGGTGGGGTGACGGTGATCGAGGTCGCGGGCATCGCCGATGCCGCCGGCGACGGCTGGGACCCGCCCCCCGCCGATCCCGGGCGGATCGCCTTCGTCCAGTACAGTTCGGGCTCGACCGCCGCACCCCGCGGCTTCGCCATCAGCCACGGCGCGCTCGCCGCCAACCAGGCGATGATGCAGGCCGCGATCGGCCACGACCCGAGCTGGGTGTCGGTGAGCTGGCTGCCGCCGCACCACGACATGGGCCTGGTCGGCGGCATCCTGCAGCCGCTGTCCGACGGCATCCCCGCCGTCCTGCTGCCGACCCTGCGGGTGGTGCAGAAGCCGGTGCGCTGGCTGCGGGCGATCAGCCGCTTCCGCGGCTCGGTCTCGACCGGCCCGACCTTCATGTACGAGGCCTGCGTGTCGCGGGTGCAGCCCGAGGAGCGGGCCGGCCTCGACCTCGCGTCCTGGCGCGTCGCCTGCTGCGGCGCCGAGCCGGTCGACCCCGCCGTCATCGCGGCCTTCGTCGCCGCCTACGCCCCCTATGGCCTGTCGGCCGGGACGCCCTACCCCTGCTACGGGCTGGCGGAGGCGACGCTCTTCGTCACCGGCGGCCGCGGCGGCAGCGGCATGCGCACCGTCACCGTCGACCGCGACCAGCTCGGCCGCGGCCGGGCCGAGCCGGCGGCAGTCGGCGTCCGCCTCGTCGCCTGCGGGCAGACCTGGGCCGGCGCCGAGGTCCGCATCGTCGACCCCGCGACCGGCGAGGCCCTGCCGGACGGCATGGTCGGCGACGTCCGCGTCGCCGGGCCCAGCCTGACCAGCGGTCTGTGGCGGCCGGACGGCCCGCCCGAGCCGCTGGCCCGGCCGCTGCCCGGAACCGACCGCCCCTTCGTCGCGACCGGCGACCTCGGCTTCGTCCTCGACGGCGTGCTGGTCCCGGTCAGCCGGCGCGACGACGTCGTCGTCATCCGCGGCGTCAACCACCATCCCGAGGACATCGAGCGCAGCGCCGCCGAGGCGGCGGCGCCGGTGCCGCTCGCCGGCGCCGCCGCCTTCGCCGTCGGCGCGTCCGGGCCGACCCGCCTCGCCGTCGCGGTCGAACTGGCGCGTGCCGACTCGCGGACCGCCGACCTGCCCGGGCTGGCGCGGCGCATCGCCGACCGGGTGGCGGCCGCGCACGGCCAGCGCCCGGCCGAGACGCTGGTGCTGCGCGAGGGCACCCTGCCGCGCACCACCAGCGGCAAGGTCCGCCGCCACCGCTGCCGCGCCGGCCTCGCCGACGGAACCTGGCCGCCCGCCACCGGCGCCGTGCTCCACCGTGCTTCGGACTTGACGGACGCCGTCGCGGACGGGAAAGCAGGGTCATGACGACCGCTCCGCTCCGCCCCTTCGACCCGCGCGATCCGCGGCTGCGCAGCGACCCGCACGGGCTCTTCGCGCTCTACCGCAGCGCCGAGCCGGTGCACTGGAGCGAGACGGCGCACTCCTGGATCCTGACCCGGCACCGCGACATTTCCGGCCTGCTGCGCAGCCCGGGGCTCGACCCGGCCTCGGTGCTCGCCTTCAGCGACGCCGTCGCCGCCCGGGTCGGCCGGAACTGGCCGGCGCTGCAGTCCTTCATCGACGCCATCCTCTTCCTCGACGCCTCGGCCGGGCATCGCCAGGCGCGCCGGCTGCTGGCGGCGACCCTGAACGCGCGGCCGCTGTCGGAATATGCGCCGATGATCGCCGGCGTCGCCGAGGAGATGCTGGCGCCGCTGCGCGGCGAGCGGGCCTTCGACGTCGTCGCCCGCTTCACCGACCCCCTGCCCTTCCGGGTCATGTGCCGGATCATGGGCGTGCCGGACGATGTCGGCGCCCATCTCTACGCCATCTCGCGCAGCGTCCTCCGGCTCTTCAACTTCGTGCTCGGCGTGCGCGAGATGGAGGATTTCGAGCGCTGGCTGAGCGCGGCGTTCGCCGAGATCGCCCGCCTCGTCGACGCGCGCCGCCGCGTCCCGCGCGAGGACGGCATGACCCGGCTGATGGAACTCGCCCGCAACGAGGAGGGCGTCGACGACCGCTGGCTGCACTCGCGCATCCTCTTCCTCGTGCTGGTCGGGGCGGAGACGACCTCGGCCTTCCTCGGCAGCGCCATCCGCCGCTCGCTCGACGAGCCGGAGGTTCGCCGGGCCGCCGCCGACCCGGCCCGCCTGCCGCAGGTCGTGGAGGAACTGCTGCGCCTCGACAGCCCGGTCATCCTGGCGGCGCGGCGGGCCACCGCCGACATCGTCGTCGACGGCCGCACATTCCCGGCCGGCAGCGGCTTCATCCCCTACATCACCGCCGGCAATCGCGACCCGGAGGCCTATCCCGACCCGGACCGCTTCCAGCCCGGCCGGTCCGGCCCCGGCAACCTCGCCTTCGGCGAGGGCGCGCACGCCTGCCTCGGCGGCGCGCTCGCCCGCCTCGAGGCCCGCGTCGTGCTGCCGGCCTTCTTCGCGGCGATCCCGCCGGCGCGGCCGGGCGAGCCGGCCGACGAGTGGGTGCCGCTCGACACCTTCCGCCGCCTCGCCCGCCTGCCAATCCTCGTCGACGGACCCGATCCGGAGTGCCAATGACCCAATCCGAGCGCCTCGTCCTGCGTGCGGCCGACATCGAAGCCTGGCTCGCCGCCTATCTCGTCGAGCAGATGGGCGTGCCCGAGGACCTCGTGCGGCCGGACGCGCCCTTCGAGAGCTACGGGCTCGATTCGGTCGACGGCGTCGTCATGGCCTCGGCGCTGGAGACCGAGTTCGAGATCGAGGTCGACCCGGCGATCTTCCTGCGCAACGCGACGCTGCCCGAGGTCTATGCCGAGCTCGAGAACGAGGGCATCGCC
>NZ_JAYSFE010000183.1:0-3432 GCF_041913585.1 Allostella sp. | reverse complement strand
CGGTCGCCCGCCAGCGTGATGCGGTGCATCAGCCGGCGGAAGCCGTGATAGTCGTTGACCGGATTGTGCTGGGTCGCGCGATTGTCCCAGAAGGCGATCGAGCCCGGCTGCCAGACGAAGCGGCAGGTGAATTCCGGCCGGGTCAGGTGCTGGCAGAGGAAGTCGAGCAGCGGCTGGCTCTCCGCCTCGGTCATGTCCTTGAAGCGGGCGGTGTGGGCGACGTTGACGAAGAGCGCCTTGCGGCCGGTCTCCGGATGGGTGCGGACGACCGGGTGCTCGGCCTCGTAGGAGGTGCGGGCGTCGGGAGCGGCATTGTCCTTCAGCCGGTCCTCGCGGGTCTTCGACACGTCCGCCTTGGCCGAGGTCGAGACCCCGACCAGGCCGTCCAGCATCCGCCGCATGCCCGGCGACAGGGTCTCGTAGGCGAGGTACATGTTGGCGAAGAGCGTGTCGCCGCCGTAGGGCGGGATCTCGCGGGCGAGCAGGATGGAGCCCATCGGCGGCTCCTCCAGGTAGGTGGTGTCGGAGTGCCAGATGCCGCCGAAATTCACCGTCTCGTGCTCGCGCTTCAGCACCTCGATGATCTCGGGATGGCCGGGCAGCCCCTTGACGAACGGATACTCGACCGGCCGGCCGAAGGCGCGGGCGAAGGCGAGGAACTGGTCGGGCGTCAGGTCCTGGTCGCGGAAGAAGATCACGAGATGGTCGAGCAGCGCCTGCCGCACCGTGCGCGCGGTCTCCGGGTCGAGCCCGCGGCGGAGGTCGAGGCCGGAAATCTCCGCCCCGAGCGCGCCCGCCACCTTGCGTACCGTGATCGCTCCGCCCATCGTTGCGTCCCTCTTCGATCCATCGCTCAGCCGCCCCCTTGAAATGCAGTGACGGGCGGCCTCCGTCCGGGGAATGATGACGCGCACATGACCATATCCTCCCCCGCGGCTCAACCGGCCGCCGCCTCCTCCGCCAAGCGCGTCGTCGTCGTCGGTGCCGGCATCGTCGGCCTGTCCTGCGCCACCTTCCTGCGGCGCGACGGCCACGACGTCACCGTCGTCGACCGGCTCGGCCCCGGCGAGGGCACCTCCTTCGGCAATGCCGGGATGGTGAGCCCCGACACCTTCACCCCCATCGCCATGCCCGGCATGCTCCGCAAGGTGCCGAAATGGCTGGCCGATCCGGTCGGGCCGCTGGCCGTGCGCTGGAGCTACCTGCCGCAGGCGCTGCCCTGGCTCGTGCGCTGGATCCGCGCCGGCCGGCTCGACCGGGTCGAGCAAGCCGCCAAGGCGCTGCGCGCCCTGCACGGCCCGGCCTTCGCCACCTACCGCAGCCTCCTTGGCCCCGACGGGTTCAACGACCTCATCCGCCTGCGCGGCCAGCTCTACCTGTGGCAATCGGACGCGCCGAGCGAGACCGACCGCATCGCCGACCGCCTCCGGCAGGAGCAGGGCGTGCGCTGCGAGGCGATCGGGCCCGACGAGATCCGGCAGATGGAGCCGACGCTGGCACCCGGCTTCCGCCGCGGCCTCTACCTGCCCGACAACGGCAGCACCGCCAACCCGCACCGGCTCTGCACCACGCTCGCCCACAATCTCCGCGGCGCCGGCGGCCGCGTCCTCAAGGCGGCGGTGACCGACATCGAGATGGGCGCCGACGGGGTGCGCCGGGTGACGACCGATGCCGGGCCGATCGAGGCCGACATCGTCGTGGTCGCGGCCGGCGCCTGGTCGGTCCGCCTGACCCGCCGCTTCGGCGTCCGCCTGCCGCTGGAGAGCGAGCGCGGCTACCACGTCATGCTGCCCAATCCGGGCCCGGTCCCCAACCGCTCGATCAGCCACCGCACCGGCAGCTTCTCGATCAGCCCGATGGAGCATGGCCTGCGCCTCGCCGGCACGGTCGAGATCGCCGGCCTCGACGCCCCGCCCGACGAGCGGCGCGCCCACATCCTGCTGAAGCAGGCGCGCGAGGCGCTGCCGACCCTCAACACCGAGGGCATGCAGACCTGGATGGGCCACCGCCCCTCCTTCCCCGACAGCCTGCCGGTGATCGACCGGGCGCCCGGCGTGCCCGGCGTCTTCCTCGCCTTCGGCCACGGCCATACCGGCCTGACCGGCGGGCCGATGAGCGGGCGGGTGCTGGCGGACCTCGTCGCCGGCCGGACGCCGGCGATCGACCTCCGCCCCTACCGCGCCGACCGCTTCTGAGGGGACGGCTGCGGCTGATCGCCTCCCTTCGGGCTCAGACGACGTAGAGCAGGATCGACCCGTCGCTTCCCAGCATGGTGTCGGTGACGTGGTCGCCTGCGAGGCCGTCGAAGGCGATCTCGCCGCCGCCGACCTTGGCGAGCGACAGCACGCCGTCGGCGATGGTGACGCTGTCGAGCAGCTTTCCGTACTTCGCGGCCAGCCCCGTGATCGCGATGACGTCACCGGACTTGCCGGTCTCGAAGCCGGCGAACCTGTCGCCACTCAGCTGGGCCACGGTGCCGTAGACCGTGTCCTTCGCGCCGTCGAGCCCGAGGTCGATCCAGTCCTCGCCAGCGTCGCCGTAGAGCCGGTCGGCGCCGCCGCCGCCGGTCAGCGTGTCGTCGCCGGCGCCACCGCGCATCGTGTCGGCGCCCCGGCCGCCGTCGAGGACGTCCGAACCGGCGGCGCCCTCGATCCGGTCGTCGCCGTCGCCGCCCTCCAGCCGGTCGTTGCCGGCCTCGCCGAAGAGCGTGTCGCTGCCGTCGCCGCCGGCCGCGGTGTCGTTCCCGGCCCCGCCCCAGAGGGCATCCCGGCCGCCGCCGCCCGCCAGGACGTCGTGGCCGTTGCCGCCCTTCAGCGTGTCGTTGCCGCCGGCCCCGAACAACGTGTCGTCGCCGTTCCTGCCGTCGAGGCTGGCGGGCGAGGCGGCGGCCAGCAGGACATCGTCGCCATTGCCGGCACTGGCCTTGGCATCGACGGCGAAGACGGTGAGCGGATCGGAGGCGGCGCCGGCATTGCCGGCGGCATCCTCGGCATAGGCGGTGTAGTCGTGCCGGCCGACGGCGAGCGCCGCCGGCTCGGCCCAGGCCCAGGTTCCGTCGGCGCCGGCCGCGACGGTGTCGATCGCGGTGCCGTTGCGCAGCAGATGCACGGTCGCCAGGGCCTCGGCCAGGCCGGAGAGTTCCGGGGTGCGGTCGGTGGTGACCCCGTCGGGCTCGCCGGTGTCCTCGCTGAAGCCGAGGATCGCCGGCGGGGCCGGCGGCGTGCGATCGACGGTGATGCCGAGCGTGTCGCCGTCGGCGCTGTTGCCGGCGAGGTCGGTCGCCCGGGCGAAGAGGACATGGTCGCCGTCGGCGAGCAGGCCGGTGGTGATCGACCAGTTGCCGTCGCCGTCGACGGTGCCGCTGCCGAGCGACAGCGTGTCGGCGAAGAGTTCGACCGCGGCGCCGGCCTCGCCGGTGCCGGTGAAGGTCAG
>NZ_JAYSFE010000182.1:5321-6528 GCF_041913585.1 Allostella sp. | reverse complement strand
CCCTTGCCCTTGAGGACGTTGGCGGCGCGCAGCGGCCAGTGCGGATCGGCAAGCAGCACCCGGCCGAGGAAGACGAGGTCGGCGCGGCCGTTGGCGACGATGTCCTCGGCATGCTCGGGCGCGCTGATGAGGCCGACCGCGCCGGTTGCGATCCCGGCCTCGCGCCGGATCGCCTCGGCGAAGGGCACCTGGTAGCCGGGGTGGACCGGAATCCGCTGCCGCGGATCGAGCCCGCCCGAGGTGCAGTCGACGAGATCGACCTTGCCCGTCGCCTTCAGCCAGCGCGCCACCTCGATCGTGTCTGCCAGCGTCAGGCCGCCGTCGATCCAGTC
Organism: Allostella sp.; assembly: GCF_041913585.1. Taxonomy (NCBI): domain Bacteria; kingdom Pseudomonadati; phylum Pseudomonadota; class Alphaproteobacteria; order Rhodospirillales; family Allostellaceae; genus Allostella; species Allostella sp. Next base: position 6,196 of record NZ_JAYSFE010000182.1, on the reverse strand, counting down.
GACGCAGGACAGGCGGACGAAGAGCGGCTGGTCGTCCGGCCATTCGCAGCGGATGGCGTCGACCACCTCGAGCAGCAGGCGGGCGCGCCGCCGGAGATCGCCGCCATAGCCGTCGTTGCGCCGGTTGGAGAGCGGCGAGAGGAAGCTGTGGACGAGATAGCCGTGCGCCGCGTGGTACTCGACGACGCGGAACCCGGCCCGCCGGGCCCGCGCCGTCGTCGCCGCGATCTCGGCGAGAAAGGTGGCGATGGCGCCGTCGTCCATCGGGATCGGGGCGGCATAGCCGTCGGCATAGGGCTCGGCGGTGGGGCCGATCAGATCCCAGGCCCCCTCGTCCGCCGCCAGCGGGGTCGTTCCCTCCCACGGGCGATGCACCGAGGCCTTGCGCCCGGCATGGGCGATCTGGATCGCCGGCACCGCCCCCTGGTCGGCGACGAAGGCGGCGATCTTCGCCATCTCCGCCTCCTGCGCGTCGTTCCACAGGCCGATGCAGTGCTTGGTCACCCGCCCGCGCGGCTCGGACGGCGTCGCCTCGGTGAAGACGATGCCGGCGCCGCCCTGGGCGCGGGCGCCGAGATGGACGAGATGCCAGGCGTCCGGCATCGCATCGGTCGCGCAATACTGGCACATCGGCGACACCGCGATGCGGTTGCGCGCCGTGACGCCGCGGAACGTGACCGGGCGGAAGAGATGCGGGTCGCGCTCGCGGCCCAGAATCCGGCGCGCGTTCTCGCCGGTGAAACGCTGGTCGCCGACCCGCGCGCCTGCCTCGCCGATGGTGCTCATGAAGCCACGTCCCCCGTCCGACCGTCGTTCGCCGACAGTCTAGACGGGGGGCGTGGCCCGGTCGATCAGTGCCGGTCGATCAGTGCCGG
>NZ_JAYSFE010000182.1:0-5221 GCF_041913585.1 Allostella sp. | reverse complement strand
CCGGTCGATCAGTGCCGGTCGATCAGTGCCGGGCGCGCAGCGCGGCGAGCCGCTCGGTCAGGCTCTGGGCCGGCGTCGCCTTGCCCTGCGCCTGGGCGAGGGCGGCCGCGATGTTGCCGTCCTCCTTCTCGGGCGTCGTCGGCTGGAGCAGGCGGCTCTTGGCGTTGGCCGCCTCGGCCGAGGCGAGATCCCGCTCGGCCGAATCCTTCATCGCCTTCAGCGCCACCGACAACCCGCTCGTCGCGCTGGCGAGCCCGGCCGCACGCCGGGCCGCCTCCGCCTGGCGCTCGGCCGCCGCGCGCTGCTGTTCGGCCCTCGACATGTCGCGCTGGGCCCGCTCGAGTTCGCCGCGCGCCTGCTTCAGCTTGGCGCCGGCATCGGCATACGAGCGCTCCAGGGTCTCGAGGAAGGACTGCGCGTCGTCCGCGTCGCGCCCCTCGCGCTCGACCTCGGGCGCCATCTCCTCCAGCATGGCGACCAGCGTGCCGAGGCTCTTCTCGAGCTGTGCCTTGCGCGCCGGATCGGTCTCGGCGGCGGCCTGCTTCTCCAGCAGCTCGGCCGCGGCCATGCGCTGGCGCGACAGGTCCTGGATGGCGACCGCCTCCCTCTTCTCCCGGTCATAGGCCTGACGGGCCTTGGCGACCTCCAGCCCGAGCTGGTCCAGATGCCCCTCCATGGTGCGCAGTTCCGCCTCGGTCGCGGCCTTGGGGTCCCAGCGGACCAGGGCCTCGACGCCGGCCTGGACGGCCTGATCGGCCTTCACGCCCAGGAGGTTGCGGATGAAGATCAGCATGCCGGTGTCACTCCCCGTCTAGAGTTCGCGCCTGAATATGGGGGCGGTCGCCCCGCTTGAAAGGCCGTCGCCTCACCCCGCCATCGCGCCTGCGTTGAGCAGGGCGACGGCGAGCTGCACGCCCACCATGGCGAGCGCCGCCGCGGTGTTCCCGCCCTCGATGAGGTGGCGCAGCCCAGGCAGGATCAGCGTCGCCACCAGGAAGGTCGCCACCTGCAGGACGACGGCGATGGCACCCCACAGCACGACGTCGAGCCACACGGCCGAGGTCGCCAGCGTCGCCGCCAGCGGGATCGACACGCCGAGGAAGATGCCGAAGGTCATGATGCCGGCGGCGAGGTTGCCTTCGCGGATCAACTGCCGCTCGCGGAACGGCGTCACCGCCATGTAGAGCAGGACCCCCGCCGCCAGCAGCACCAGCGTCGTGGCGAAGTGCAGCAGCAGCACGGGCACGCCGGCGCCGAGGCTGGCGAAGATGCGGGAGAACACGTCGTCCATCGCAGCTGGGTCCTTCTTGCTCGTTGCGCCGCCCACTCAGGCGATGGCGATCGACGCCGGGTTGACGTCGATGCCGGCGGCGATCTCGACATAGGCCTCGCCGCCGCCCTCGATCACCGAGACCAGGATGTATTCCGCCTCCGGCGCCGGCGCCGCCGTGCCGGTCGGCCGCGAGTAGAGCATGGCGTGGACCTCCCGGCGCGACGGCCCGCGGGCGCCCTCGATCGTCTCGGTCCACTCGCGCGGCGCGACCCGGCGGTCGCCCGGCAGCCAGTGCCGGCCGTAGACGACCCCGTCCTTGGTCTGGAACTCGGGCCAGCCGACCATGCCCTCCTGCTCGTCCATCCAGAAGGCCCATTCGTCGCGATCGGCCGGGTGGATCTCGTCGATCGGCTGGAACCAGCGGCATTCCTCCGGCCGGCCGTCGGCGTCGAGCCAGAGCTGGAACCAGCCGTCGCTGCCGGCGAGATAGAGGCGGTGCATCTCGATCTCGCCGGCGTCGATATGGCCGACGGCGGCCACCGAGACGAGGTTGTTGCCGCCGCCCGCCGCCGGCCCGGTGACCTTGGTCGCGCCGGCCGCCATCAGGAACGGGGTCGGGTCGAACGGGAACGTCATGCCGACCCGGAAGAACTCCGGCTTGTACGGCTCCTTGTCGAGCTTGCGGCGGAGAATGCCGCGCGCGGTGTCGATCGGTCCCATCTCGGCTCCTTTCGCGGTCGCGGGCGTCGGGCCGCCGGCAGCCCGTCGCCGGCGGAAGAACCGCCAGGTGATGAACGCGAACCCGGCCAGCAGGAGGACGGTGAGGAGGATGCCGCCGATCCCGCCGCCGCCACCGTCATCGGTCCCGGCGACGTCCGGCGGCAGGCGACCCGGCTGGGGCGCCTCTCCGGCCAGCGCCGCGGTCTGGCGGTCGAGCTCCTCGAGCTTGGCCTTGAGCGCGGGATCCTCGGCGGCCCGCCGCTCGGCGTCCTGGCGCCACGCCTGGACGCCGGGATCGTCGCGATTGTCGTGGAATGCCCGCGCATGGCCGGGCCGGTTCAGCGTGTCGAGCAGGAACCACAGCAGCATCGCGTCCCAGGCGCCGAAGCGGCCGCCCTGGGCGTAGGACGGCACCTGCCACCCGCCGCCCGGCGCCGACGGCGCGGCGCGGTAGTCGTAGCGCGGCGGCGGGCGGGTCGAGGGCGTGCGGCCGAGCAGCGGCCCCTGCGGCAGCGTGATGGCGCCCCGGCTGCCCGGCGTGCCGGAGGTGCCGCCCTGGCTGCCGCGGAAGAGGTCGAGCGCGTCCTGCGACCCGCGGCGCTGCATCGCCCGGTCCGACTGCGATTGCGCCGGCGCCTGGCGGGGCACGTAGACCGGTGCGGACGGGCGGGCATAGCCGCCGGAGGTCGAGGGGCGTCGCGTCGAATAGGAGGGAGAGAACGACGGCGTGCGGCTCGAAGGGCGCGAGTAGCCGCCCGACGAGCGCCGCTGCGCCTGGGCCTCCTCGGTCGCGACGACGGTGACGGCGCTCCCCAGCGCCGCCACGCGCAGGAGCGGCTGGGCCGCCGGCGCGACCGCGCCCCACAGCGACAGGCCGATGGCCAGCGCCCGGCCGCTTCGTCGCCACCACCCCGTTCGTCCCGCCGTCACGCCGCCATCCTCGTGCTCGGGTCCGCGATCGGCCGGCGGCGGCCGAGGCTCAGGCGGGGTATCGCCTCAGCCACTCGACCACCGGGGCCGCCTGCTCCGCCGTCCACAGCCACGGACGGTGACCGCAGCCGGCCACGGTCAGCAACTCCGTGTCCGGCCGTTCGGTCATCCGCTGCGCGACGGCGGCATCCAGCATATCGGAATACTCCCCGCGGATGACGAGGGCGGGACAGCAGACCCGCGCCCACTTGTCCCACAGGTCGTAGTCCCTGGCCGTCATCGCCATGAGCTGGCGGCGGATCCGCGGATCGTAGAGCAGGCGGAAGCCGGTGCCGTGCCGGGCGATGTTGCGCGAGACGAAGCGGATCCATTCCGACCGCGGCAGCGGCCCCGAGGCGGAGAGCAGCCGGCGCAGCGCCAGCTCGATGGCCGGGAGATCGGGATAGTCGTGGCTGGGGGGCAGGTTGTGCAGCACCCGCAACGGTCCCGACTTCGGCGAATAGGCGCCGACATCGTTCAGGATCAGGGTCCGGAACGGCGCCCCCTGGTGCGCCATCTTCATCGAGATGAAGCCGCCCATCGAACTGCCGATCACGTCGACGCGGGCAGCGCCGCTGCGCGCGATGACCGCCATGATGTCGTTCGAGAACAGGGGATAGCCGTATTCGTCGGCGTCCCGGCGCCAGCCGCTGCGGCCATGCCCGGCGAAGTCCGGGCAGAGCACGCGGAAGCCGGCGGCGCCGAGCACCCGGGCGAGACCGTCGAACTCGGCATTGCACTGGAACATGCTGTGCAGGCAGACGACGACCCGCTCGGCGTCCGGCGGCCCGCACTCGGTGTAGTGCACCGCGTGGTAGGCGCCCTGGTAGAGCGAGGTGACGGTGCCGACCCGGATCTCGGTGCCGGGGGCGGCCTGCGTTCGCACGGGCTGCAGCATCGCGCCCCCGATCCTCAGTCGACGATGAAGAGCCGCGCCCCGGTCTCGGTCGAGGAGCGGTGGGCGGCGTCCCCATGGTCCGAGACCTCGTAGCCCATCCCGGCCGTCAGCACCGAAGTCCGTCCGTCCCGCAGTTCGCTGACCAGTTCCCCCTCGACCACGAACAGGATGTGCCCGCGGTCGCACCAATGGTCGGCCAGATAGCCCGGCGAATACTCGACCATCCGCACCCGGATGTCGCCGATCTCCAACGTCCGCCAGAGCGCGAAGCCGCGCTCGCCGGGGTGCCGCGTCGGCTCGACCTTGGACCAGTCGGTGACCGTGAAGGGGAGGGCCGGGATCTTCATCGGGCGCACCCTATGCGTCACGATCGGCCCACGCAACGATCCACCGATTCCGCATTGCGGCAGAGATTGGCCGTTCCGGGGGAACCGCCGCCGGGCCGTCGCGTTGGACCGACGATGCCTGTCGAAGCCGATCCCACCCGAGCCTATGGAATCTGCACCATCGGCCCGCTTGCGACGGGCGCGAATCCCACGGCCATCGCCGCCGCCGCCCGCCGGGCCGGCTTTCGCGCCCTCCTCCTCGACGATCCGGACACGCTGCCGCGATTCGCGGCGGGGGCCGGGGAATCGGACATCGATCTTCTGGTCGAGGTCCGGACACCCGGCGAGGCCCGGCGGGCCGCCGCACTCGGCGCCGGCGGCGCCCTCTGCCGTGACCCCCACCGCGACCCCGATGGATGGCGCGACCTCTGTTGCGCGACAGCGTCCGGGGGACGCCCCTTCCGGCTCCACGCCGGTACGGTCGGATTGCCGCGCGAGGCCCAGGCGAGGTTGCAGGGGATCGGCTTCGACGGAGTCCTCGCCTCGACCGCGTGGTGGAACGGGCGCGACGCGTGGCTCGTCGACGAACACGAGGCGCTGCGCCGGATCGCGCCGGTGCGTTCGACCGTCCGGCCCGAGGCTCCGGACTGGCTGCTCGCGGTGGCGGCCGCGACCGGCGACGGCCTGTTCCTCGCCGTCGACGATCCGGAGGCCCTTGCCGACCCGCGGCTCGCCGCCGCCAACCGCCTCGCCGATACCGTGGCCGCACACGGCTGCCGAGGCGAACTGCGGCTGGTGCCGGCGGGACCGGGACGACCCGCACTCCTGCTGCGGGCCGACGCCGCCGACATCCGGCAGGCGGGCCGGGCGCTGGTGGTCGCGGCACATGTCGGCGGCAATGATGCGGTCCGGATTCCCGACCACCTGCCGCCGATGGCCGGCCGCGCCTTCGGCCCGGTCCGACCGCTCGCAGCCGCGCGGTCGCCGGTCCTCGAGCCCGGCCAAGTGCGGCTGATGGCGGTCGACGCCGCGTCG
>NZ_JAYSFE010000181.1:0-6698 GCF_041913585.1 Allostella sp. | reverse complement strand
GGCTTCTACGACCTGCGCCTGCCGGAGGTGATGGAGCAGCAGGCGACGCTGGCGCAGGCACACGGCATCCACGCCTTCTGCCACTACTACTACTGGTTCGACGGCCGCCGCCTGCTGGAGACGCCGCTCGCGGCGATGCTCGGCTCCGGCCGGCCCGACATGCCGTTCTGCCTGTGCTGGGCGAACGAGAGCTGGACCAGGGCCTGGGACGGCGCCGAGACCGACGTCATCGTCCCGCAATCCTACTCGCCCGGCTGCTTCGAGCGGCTGGTCGCCGACCTGCTGCCCTATCTCCGCGACCCGCGCTACCTCCGGATCGACGGCCGGCCGCTCCTCGTCCTCTACCGGCCGGGGCAGTTCCCCGACCGGCCGGCGGCGGTGGCGGAGATGCGACGGGCGGCCGCGCGGCACGGGATCGACCTCTGCCTCGCCGCCTGCCTCGCCTTCGGCTATGCCGACGCCGCCCTGGACGGCTTCGACCTCGCGATCGAGTTTCCGCCGCTCACCCTGCCCTCGGCCGACATCGCCGCCGGCGTCGCCTGGACCGAGCCCTTCCGCGGCCATGCCTACGACTACGACGCCCTGGTGACGCAGCACCTGCTGCAGCCCGAGCCCTCCTTCCCCACGGTCCGCACCGCCATGGTCGGTTTCGACAACACCGCCCGGCGCGGCGCCGACGCCCATCTCTTCCTCGGGGCGACGCCGGAACTCTTCGAGACCTGGCTGTCGGCACTGGTCGCGCGCAGCCGGCGGGTCGACCCGGCCGGGCGCCGCCTCGTCTTCGTCAACGCCTGGAACGAATGGGGCGAGGGCAACCATCTGGAACCCGACCAGCGCTTCGGGCGGCGCTGGCTCCAGGCCTGCGCGCGCGCGACGGCCCGGTCGGGCGCCGCGGGCGGGCCGCCCGGCGGCGGCATGACGGTCGAGCGGGCGCGGGCCGAGATGGAGCGGCTGGCCGCCGAGGCCGGTCGCGACGGCGGGCCGCTGCAGCGCGCCGTCGCCGTCCTGCGCGCCTTCGACGAACGCCTGCGGGCGGCGGAGGCGGCGACGGACTATCTCGGCCGCTACCATGCCGACTGGCTGCGCCATGTCGGCGGGCTCGACCCGCGACGGCCGGTGCCGGCGTCGGAGATCGGTCCGCCCGCCCGGCTGCGCCACGGCCGTCTGCGCGGGCATGTCGAGCATCCGACGGCGACGGCGACGGCGCAGCGCCGGAGCGAGCCGCTGGTCGTGCGCGGCTGGATCGTCGACGCCGACCCGCACCCGGACGGCCCGCCGCGCTGCCTGGTGGCGCTGGTCCCGGCCGCCCCGGAGGCCACGACCGAGCCGCTCTTCGCCGTCGCCGATCACGGCCTAGAACGGCGCGACGTCGGCGAGGCGCTGGCCGCGCCCGTCGACGATCGCGCCGGACGCAGCGGCTTCGCGATCCGCCTCGACCTGTCGGCGGTCGCGCCCGGTTCCTACTTCCTCCGGGTCGGCCTCGGCACCCTCGACGGCACCGCCTATCTGCCGCAGGCGATCCGGATCGAGATCGCCTGACACGGCCATGCGGGCCTCCGTCGTCGTCCCGGTCTTCAACCACCGCCGCTTCGTCGCGGCCGCCCTGTGGTCGGTCCACGCCCAGGGCTGGCAGGACCTCGAACTGGTCGTCGTCGACGACGCCTCCACCGACGGTTCCGCCGACCTGGTCGCGGAACTGGCCGACGACCCGCGCTTCGCGGCGCGCTTCCGCCGGCTCCAGATCGTCCGGGCGGCGCGCAACCGCGGCGCGGCAGCCACCATCGAGCACGGACTGGCGCTCGCGTCGGGCGAGGTCCTGGCCATCCTCAACTCCGACGACGCCTACCAGCCGGAGCGGCTGGAAGCCTGCATCGCGGCCCTCGAAGGCGGCGCGGCGCTGGCCTTCTCCGGCATCGCGTGCGTCGATGCGGGCGACCGGCCCGACCATTCGCCGCTCGCGGCCCGGCTCGCCGGACTGCCGGCCAGCGTCGGCGACCATCCGACCGTGGCGACCGCGTTCCTCGGCGTCAACCGGGCGGTGTCGAGCGGCAATCTCGTCTTCACGCGCGACCTGCACCGCCGGGTCGGCGGCTTCCGCGACCTGCCACTCTGCCACGACTGGGACTTCGTGCTGGGCGCCTGCCTCCAAGGCGAGCCGGTCCTGGTCGACCGGCCGCTCTACCGCTACCGGCTGCACGGCGCCAACAGCTTCCACAGCCTGACCCGGCAGGCCCAGGCCGAGGGCGAGGCGGTCGTCGGCCGCTTCCTGGAGGCGGTGCGCTGCGGCCGGGTCGGCAATCCGGCACTGGCGGCGATCGCCGCCGCCCCCGGCGTGCTCGACCGCCTGCTCAGGGTCGCCGGGCCCGGGGTCGCCGAGGTCGCCCGCGCGATCGACCAGGGACGGCGGCCGCGGCAGCCGGGCGAGACCCGCATCCCGGCTGCCCCGTCCTCCGCGCTCGATCGCTTCCTGCCCGCCGCCGCGCCGGCGCCGGACGCGCCCGGGCGGCCGCTGCTGCTGGTGGTGATCGCGGCCTGCGACCGCGGCGCCGATGCCGTCCTGGCGCTCAATCTCGCGGGCCATCTGCGGCGGACGCACGACCTCGTCCTGGTGGCGCTCGAAGGCGGCCCCCTGCTCGACACGCTGCAGCTCGCCCATGGCCGCGTCCTGGTGGCCGACCGGCGGCGCGCCGGCGAGCCGGGCCGGCTGCGGGAACTCGTCGACACGCTGCTGGAACGCGGTCCGCCGACCGCGGCGATCCTGGTCGGCGCCCAGCCGTCCGAACTGCACGACCGGCTCGCCGAGCGGCTGGTGCCGACGGTGCTGATCGCGCGCGACGCCGACGACCTGGCGCCGGCGGCACGCTGCACCGCCGTCGTCGCCGCCCGCCCGTCGCTGGAGCTGCCGGCGGACATGCCCGCCCGGATCGCCCCGATCGGCCCGTCCGAGTTTTCCATGGCCCGCTCCCGGGACGCGATGCGGGCCGAACTCGGCCGTCTGCGCGCCGAGCTCGGCCGCAGCGGCCGGGGCGGCGACCCGCCGCTGGTGATCGGGTTCGGCCCCCTGGAGCCGGCGGACGGCGTCCGGCGCTTCGCCGCCTGCGCCGCGGCGCTGCGGAACGGACGGGCGGAGCCGGCGCCGCAATGGGTGTGGATCGGCACCGGCCGCGCGATCGCGGAGACCGGTCCGTGGTCGCCGGCGGGCGTGACCATCCTCCCCGGGACGGAATCCAACGAGGCCGCCCTGCACCTGGCCGACCTCGTCCTGGCGACCGCCGACCGCGGGCTGCCGCTGGCGGCGCTCGACGCCACCGCCCGCGGCGTCCCGGTGCTGGCGCTTGCCGGAAGCGCCGCCGCCGCCGTGCTGGCAGCGACCCCCGAGGCGATCCTCGCCGATCCGGCGGCGCTGGCGGCGGCCGCCGCCGAAATCCTGGCCGCGGGCGGACGCCGCCATCCCCTGGCGGCCCGGCAGCGCGCCGCGACCGAGGCCGGCGCGACGATGGCCGGCCTTGCCGCCGCCGTCGGGGACATGGCGGCCGCGGCCAGCGCTCGGCTGGAGCAGGTGCGGCACGATATCGCGACCCTCGCCGGGGACGAGCGGTTCGACCCGGCGTTCCTCACGCCCGCGGGCGCCCACATCGAGGCCAGGGCGGAGGCGGCCCGCCGCCACCTCGTGGCGGGGCCCGGGGCGGGCGTGCCCCGCCGACCCTTCCCGGGCTTCCATCCCGGCATCTATGCCGCCGCGGCCGGGGCCGGACCCGGCGACCCGGGCGCGCGTTTCCTGCGCGCCGGCGGCCCGCCCGGCCCATGGCAGCGCGAAGTCATCTGCCCGTCGCTGCGGCCGGTCCGCTGCCCCGAGGGACTGCGGGTCGCCGTCCACCTCCATGCCCATCATCCGGACGTCGCCCCGGACCTGCTGCGCCGCCTGCCGCCGGCCCGGGACCTCGCCTACGAGCTGCTGGTGACCACCGACGAAGCCGCAAAGGGACGGCAGGTCGCGGACGCGGCGGCAGCCGCCGGGCTGCCGGCCGCCCAGGTGCGGGTCGTCCCCAATCGCGGCCGCAATCTGGGTGCGCTGCTCTGCGCCTGGGACCCCGGCTGGCACCGGCGCTACGACCTCGTCGGCCATTTCCACACCAAGCGCAGCCCGCACCTCCCCGGCCACGCCGCGGACGGCTGGCGGTCCTTCCTGCTGGAGAACCTGCTGGCCGGCGTCGCGCCGATGGTGGCTGCGATCCTCGCCCGCTTCGCCGCCGATCCCGCGCTCGGCCTCGTCCATGCCGACGACCCCCGTCTCTTCGGCTGGAACTGGCACGATCCGGCGGCCGGGACGGGCGATGCCGCGGCGTCCTTCGGCGCCGAGACGAACCTCGCCATCGCGCGCCGGCTGGCGCCGAAGCTCGGCCTCGGACCGCTGCCCACGCACATCGAGTTCCCGGTCGGGGCGATGTTCTGGGCCCGTCCCGACGCGCTGGCGCCCCTCCTCGACCTCGACCTCGCCTGGGACGACCTGCCGCCCGAGCCGCTGCCGCTCGACGGCACGATCCTGCACGCGATCGAGCGCCTCCTCGTGCTGGTCGCCGAGGCCAGGGGCTACCGCACCGCCGTCACCCACATCCCCGGCGTCCGCCTCTGAGGCCGGCTCAGGCGAAGAGCACGAAATCGTCGGCGGCGGCGGTGGCGGTCCGCAAGCCCCGTACCGTGACGGAATGGGCCGCGCCGAACCCGATCCGCATCGCGTCGGCGGCGCCGTCGCCGTCGCTGTCGACATCCGCCGAGAGCGCGAGGATCGCGGCGAAGCCGGCGAAGGGCAGCCCGTTGAAGGTCCCGCCCGGAACGTGGAAGGAGAGGACGTCGGCGGCGGGATCGAAGTCCTCGACGAGGTCGTGGCCATTGTCGGCGAAGAAGACGAACGCGTCGGCGCCGGCACCGCCGCCGAGCGTGTCGTGGCCGCGGTCGCCCATCACCGCGTCGTCGCCGTCCCCGCCGAAGACCCGGTCGTCGCCCTGGCCGCCGCGCACCTGGTCGGCCCCGGTTCCGCCGAAGACGAGGTCGTCGCCCAGTTCGCCGTTGACCCAGTCCTCGCCGCCGCCGCCGTCGACCGTGTCGCCGTCCTGGCCGCCGCGCACGGTGTCGTCCCCCTCGCCGCCGCGCACCTGGTCGTCGCCCTTGTTGCCGTTCACCTGGTCCGCGCCGTCGTCGCCGTCGACGCTGTCCGGCCCGTCGAGCCCGTAGACCGTGTCCTCGCCCGGCCCGCCGGCGAGGCGGTCGGCACCGCCGCCGCCGTCCAGCAGGTCGTGGCCGTCGCCGCCGGTCAGGGTATCGGCCCCGTCCAGCCCGGCGATCTGATCGTGGTGGTAGCCGCCGGCCAGTCGGTCCGCCGCCGCGCCGCCCACCAGCGCCAGGCCGTCGCCCTGGCGATCGCCGCCGTACCAGGCGCTCAGGACCTGCTCGGCCGCCTTGCCCTGGACGTTCTCGCCATAGGGGCTGAACAGGAACCGCGCCACGCCCGGCTGCGAACCCGGCACGAACCGGCTGAAGCTGTTGAAGGAGACGCCCAGCAGCCAGTCGCCCTGCTCGAGCGACAGCACCCGCAGGAAGCTCTCGTAGAGGTCGGCCTGTTCCTGCTCGTCGACGACCAGCGGGATCGAACCGTCGAAGATGCGGACATGGTCGCGGTTGGCGCCGTCGAAGGAGTGGAAGGTGCGGTCGTTGATGTAGACCGGTTTGCCGTAGTAGGCGGCGAGCGAGCGGAGATAGTCGACCGGACGGAAGCCCCGGGCATCGGCGTACCAGGCGGCGACCAGTTCGTCCGGCGACGGGTCGTCGCGCTCGGTCAGCGGTTCGGGGAAGAACCCCAGTCCGATCGAATCGACCGCGTCCCAGATCGCCTTCGGCGTCAGCCGGGTATGGTCGTTGCCGCCGGGAAAGACCGTCCCGTCGGTGTAGGCCATCGCGGTCAGATGGCCCGAAAAGACGGTCCGGATGGCGGCGGCGAGATCGATCCATCCCCGGGTGATCGGGCTCGCCGGATCGAAGCCGTAGGTCATGTGCTGTTCGAGGTCGGTGAACAGGCTGAAACGGACGGCGCCGATCTCTTCGGCGAAGGTCGCCCACTTCACCATTTCCTCGGTGTGGTGCCCCATCCAGGCGACCGGGTCCGACGGCATGATGCGGTCGGCGATGATGTTGTTCTGGTCGGTGGCGTTGGCGATCAGCGCCTGCGCCTGGAGTTCGACGGCGATGCCGCGCTCCTGCAGCAGGGCCGCGAACGCCGCGATCTTGTCGAGGGCGGGGTTGAACTGGGCCGTCAGGGCGTCGTCGTAGTCGTTGTCGGTGCCGTACTTCAGGACCGACGCGACGCTGATCTTGACCGCATTGGCGCCGGTCGCCGCGATCGCGTCCGCGAACGCCGGCAGCGGGATGAGGCCGGGGCGCTCGTCGAGATAGGTGACGCCGATGAGCGGCACCGAGACGCTGCTGATCTGGAACGGAGGGGCGGCCATGGGCGACCTGCGGGCGGTGGACCGGGGGAAATCCTACCGCCGGCCGCCCAACCGTCAATTGCTCACGGCCGCCCCCGAACAACGTCCGAGGTGCGCCGGTTCAGTAGATGTTGCCGCGCTCGTATTGCAGCGGCCAGGACCCCTTGCCCTTGAGGACGTTGGCGGCGCGCAGCGGCCAGTGCGGATCGGCAAGCA
>NZ_JAYSFE010000180.1:0-6809 GCF_041913585.1 Allostella sp. | reverse complement strand
GCCCTTGCACCTCCTTCCATTTGCATGTCGGTCGGAATGCGGGAGTATCAAGGCCGTGATCCGACATTCCGGAGCCGTCCCGTCATGCCCACCGATCCGGCCGCCCTCCATCGCGACGCCATCGTCATCGACGCCACCTGCCCGCTCCTGATCCAGGACAAGTCGCGGATCGCGCTCTACCGGCAGGGCGGGGTCACCGCCCTCTGCCCGACGGTCGGCGCCGTCGAGGGCGCGGGCCCGACCTTCCGCAGCGTCGCCGGCTGGCTGGCACACATCCGGCGCAACGACGACCTGCTGCTGGTGCGCCGCGCCGCCGACATCGAGGAGGCCAAGCGCACGGGCCGCATCGGCATCATCGTCCATTTCCAGGGCACCGACCCGATCGAGGAGGAGCTCGATCTCCTCGACGGCTACCACGCCATGGGGCTGCGGATGGTGCAGCTCGCCTACAACGTCAAGAACCGCGTCGGCGACGGCTGCGACGAGCGCACGGACGCGGGCCTCAGCCGCTTCGGCATCGCCCTGATCGAGCGCCTGGAGGCGCTCCGGATCGTCGTCGACTGCTCGCACACGGGCTATCGCACGACGATGGACGCGATCGAGCGGGCGACGCGGCCGATGGTCTTCTCCCACTCCAACCCGAAGACGGTGAAGGACTCGCCGCGCAACATCGGCGACGATCAGATCCGGGCGGTCGCGGCGACCGGCGGCCTCATCGGCATGAACGGTTTCCCCGCCTTCGTCGCGGCGCGCGCGAAGCCGACGGTCGACGATCTCATCGACCATGTGGACTACACCGTGCAGCTCGTCGGCGACGACCATGTCGGCCTCGGCATCGACTACTACTACGGCCAGCATCCCTACGCCGACCCGGCGGAGGCGCGCCGGCTCTACGATCGCTGGGTGGCGGCCGGGCACTGGAACCCGGCCGCCTATCCGCCGCCACCCTACCACTATCCGCAGGGGATCGAGACCCCCGACCGCCTGCCGCATCTGGCCGAGCGCCTGGCGGCCCGCGGCTACGGCGACGATTCCATCCGCAAGATCCTGGGCGGCAACTGGGTGCGGGTGTTCCGCGAGGTCTGGGGCGGCTGACCGGGCTCAGCCTCTCCCGCCTGCACGACCCGCGTCCTGCGGCGGCCCGGCGGGGCCGCCCGGACTGCGGACAGCGGAATCCGCTTCTTGACACCGGGGCGGATGGCGCCCATGTCTACGCCGTCAAGCAAGATCGGTTCGGCAAGCTCTCCCCCGTGCTCGTGATCGAGCGCCGAGTCGACTTCCCCGCCTTCATCGAAGCGTGATCGCCGCGTTCGTCGCGGCGGACCGGTCGCGTGCGACGACCAGCAATCCTACCCAAAAGATGCCGCCCCGGCATGACCGGGACGGCGAGAAGAGACCATGCACACCATCATCGACCAGCAGACCATCCAGACCCCGACCCGGCGCCTCCATCCCGGCGCCCGCCACGCGCGGACGACGCAGCGCGTGCCCTCCACCCCGCGCCGTCCCGCCCCGTCCGGCCTCTCGCCGGAGACCCTGCGGAAGATCGTCCTCGACCTGATCGGCTGAGGCCCGCCTACTCCGCCGCCTCGGCGAAGTATTCGACCGGCGTCAGGTCGCGCGGGTCGGCGTGCCGCTGCCAGTAGAGGTCGCGCACCCGGCTCGTCACCGGACCGGGAACGCCATTGAACAGGATCCGGTCGTCCAGGCGGACGACCGGAAGGATGCCGCCCGCGGTGCTGCTGAGGAAGATCTCGTCGGCCCCGCGGAAGCGGGCCTCCGGGATCGGGCCGATCTCCAGCGGAATGCCGCGTTCGCGGCAGATGTCGATGACGGCGCTGCGGGTGATCCCTTCGAGGACACCGCGATCGGGCGTCACGACACGGTCGCCGAACACGGCGAAGACGTTGAATCCCGGCCCTTCCGTGACGTTCCCGTCCGTCCCGAGCAGGATCGCGGTGTCGGCGCCGCGCTCGTAGGCCTCGAGCTGGCCCCGCTCCAGATCGAGCCAGTGATAGTTCTTCACCGTCGGATCGACCGATTCCGGCGGGATGCGCCGGAACGGGGGAACGATCGCCGACATCCCTTCCTTCTGCGCCTTGTCGCCGCCGATCCAGATGAAGGGCAGCGCGTAGGCGATCAGCCGGTTGTGGCAGAGCCGCAGATCGCGCGACCCCGCCTGCGGACGTCCGCGGGTGCAGACCATCGCGACATAGGCCCGCCGGAGACCGGTGCGGCGCACGCACTCGGCCAGCAGTTCGGCCAGTTCCTCCCGCGTCTTGCCGATGTCCATCTTCAGGATCGACGTCGAGCGCAGGAAGCGGTCGAGATGGTGGCCGAGCCGGAAGAAGGCGCCGTCCCAGACATGCACGACGTCGTAGGTCACGTCCGATCGGGTGAAGCCCAGATCGAGGATCGAGATCGACGCCTCGTCAAGCGTCTTCCACTCGCCGTCCACCCAGGCGACACCGCCCGGCGCCAGTTTCAGGGTCATGATGCCAGCAACTCCGCGACTGCCTTGGCGATGAAGCGTTCGTCCTCGGGATTCTGCGCCGGGTTGCCGGCGCGATGGCCCCAGGCCGATGGGATGGGCTTGAGACGGGCGAAGGGCATGTGCGGCACCTCGCGGGCATTGTCGGCGACCTGGAAATAGAGGTCCGTCTCGCCCGGCATGACCAGCGCCTTGGCCCGGATCGAGCCCAGCGCCCGCCGCAGGTCGCCGCGGTAGCGGTCGTTGGCCGAGATGTCGCCGTGCTCCCAGGTCCAGAGCTGGGCGAGCAGGTCGTTCGCGTTGCGGCGCAGGTAGTTCCCCTCCCAGCCCGAGACCAGGAAGTCCTCGAGCGAGGCGAAGCCGATCCGCCGCCACATCTCCTCGCGGTAGAAGGTCTGCGACAGGGCCCAGCCGGCATAGACCCGGCCCATGGCGCGCAGGCCGCGCACGGGCGTCTCGTGGAACCAGCCGTCGCGATAGGCGGCGTCGGCGGTCAGGGTCGCGCGCACGCCTTCGATGAAGACGCGGTTGTGCGGCGCGGTCCGGGCCGACCCGCAGACGACGCAGATGCGCTCGACCATCTCGGGATGGAGGGCGCCCCAGTGATAGGCCTGCTGCCCGCCCATCGACCAGCCGTAGACGAGCGCCAACCGCTGCACGCCCAGCCCCTCGGTCAGCAGCCGGTGCTGGGCGGCGATGTTGTCGAGGTAGGTGACGTTCGGCCACCGCCCGCGATCGTGCGGGGCGCCGACATTGCTCGGCGACGTCGACAGCCCGTTGGCGAACTGGTTGGGAATGACGATGAACCAGCGCGACGGGTCGAGGACCCGGCCCGGCCCGATCAGCCACTCGGTATCGGAATGCTGCGCCGAATAGGAGGTGGGATAGAGCACGACATTGTCGCGCGCCGGCGAGAGGGTTCCATAGGTCGTGTAGTTGAGCTGCGCGCCGCGCAGCGTCATGCCGCCCTGGAGGACGAAGTCCCCGAGCGCGAAGGTCCGGGCCTCGGTCATCGCGCGGCGAGCCCGCGCAGGATCGCCCGGTGGGTCGGCGCATAGCCGCGGGCGACGTGGACGAGGTGCGGCCGCAGACGCGCATGCGCCGCCGGCAGCGCGTGGAAGGGGATCGAGGGATAGAGGTGGTGCTCGGTGTGATAGGGCATGTTCCAGTGAACCAGTCGGACGGGCCATGCGGCGAGCGTCGTGCGCGTATTGGCGAGCGTATCCCCGTTCTCCGCGCAGAGCGTGTGCTCGGCGAGCAGGATGGCGCGGAGGATGGGCTGGGCGAGCAGGACCGGCCCGATCCAGTAGAGGACGGGTCCCCACGGATCGAGGGCGGCCCAGCCGATGGCGACCGCCGCCGCGAGCGCCAGCATCGCCGCCATCGAGCGTCGCACCTCCGCCCGGGCCCGGTCGGGGACGAAGGGAAAGGCCGCGAAGTCGCCGCGCAGCACCCGGTCGGCGACCGCCAGGCGCGCGCGCCAGTAGTTGATCGCGGTCAGGCGGCGGAGGTACTCGCCGACCGACTGCGGCGCCGGCGGCGTCAGTTCCGGGTCGCGCGCCGGGTCCTGGCAGTAGCGGTGATGGGCGTAGTGGAAATGCTTGTAGAAATGGAAGTTGAGCAGGCTCGGCACCGCCGCCAGCCAGCCGACCCAGTCGTTGAGGCGGCGGGTCCGGAAGGCCGTGTAGTGGACACACTCGTGGACCGGCGCGAAGAGTGCGACCAGGAACCAGCCGTGCAGCACCATCGCCGGCACCACCGCCCAAGTGCCCCGGCCGGCGGCCACCAGCGCGGCACCGGCCGCGATCAGGCCGACATGCACGGCAAGGCGCAGCCCGCCGTGGCGGTCCGAGCGGTCCGTCAGCGGGCGCAGTTCGTGCGGCGACAGCAGCCGCAGGCGCGTTCGATCGATGGCGACGTCCGTCATGACCCGGCGAGCTTAGGCATCGATCGAATCGAGCTCAAGCGATCCGGACATCACCGGCGCCGACCGCCGGACCGCCGCGGTCAGACCCAGTCCTCGGAGCCGCGGCCGGCGGCGGGCGGTGCGCCTTCGGCCCGGCGCGGCGGCGCGGCCGGGTCGCGGCCGGCACCCTGCGGTGCCGCCGCCGGGGTCGGGGCAGGCGCCGGCGTGGCGGCTGCGGGTGCAAGGTCGCCGCCCCCGCCGCCAAGCCAGCGGCCGATGCGGCGGAAGAGACGGATCAACACCCGGATCAGCTTCGGCAGCAGCCAGGCGACCAGCGCCACGAAGACGATCATCAGGGCGATGAAGAGCCAGGGGTGCTGGATCGCCGCCCACAGGCCGGCGAACACCGCGACATCCTCGCCGACCGAGGCCGCCCAGTTGGTGAAGGGTTCCGGCGAGGTGTTGATGACCAGCCGCGCGCCCGCCTTGGTCGCGTGGCTCGCCGTCGCCATGGTGCCGCCGACGAGCCCGGCGGCGAGCCCCAGCGCCGGATCCACGTCCCACATCGCGCCGGCCGCCATGACCGCACCGGCCGGGATGCGGATGAAGGTGTGGAGCGCGTCCCAGCCGCTGTCGACACCGGGAATCTTGTCGGCCACGAACTCGACCGCGTACATGAGCCCGGCCGCGAGGATGACGATCGGCGACGCCAGGATCTGCAGGTCGGGCGGCAGCGCCATCGCGCCGGTCGCCCCCATCAGCCCGAGCGCCAGCATCGCCGCGTAGAGGTTGACGCCGCTGGCCCAGCCGACGCCGAGGGTCAACGCGATCGCCGAAACCGGATCCATCACCAGACCTCCCCTGCCCCGCGGCTGCCGACACAACGCGCGGCGTTGCCGCCCATTCCGCGCCGGCGCTAGGATCGCCCGAGCGCACACCCCGACACGAGGCCCGAAGACCCGATGCAGGACATCCCCTTCCGTTCGGCCAAGGAACTGGCCAGCCTCGTCCGCCGCAAGAAGGTGAGCGCCCTCGAACTGCTCGATCTCTATCTGACGCGGGTGGAGCAGCACAATCCAGCGCTCAACGCCATCGTCGCGATGGACGTCGAACGCGCCCGCAAGCGGGCCAAGGCCGCCGACCGCGCGCTCGCCAAGGGCAAGAGCTGGGGCCCGCTGCACGGCGTGCCGATGACGATCAAGGAATCCTACGACGTCGCCGGCATGCCGACGACCTGGGGCCTGCCCGCCTATGCCGACAACATCGCGCCGAAGAACGCGGTCGCGGTCGACCGGCTGGAGGCGGCGGGCGTCGTCCTCTTCGGCAAGACCAACGTGCCGGCCTGGCTCGCCGACTGGCAGAGCTACAACGCCGTCTACGGCACCTGCAACAATCCCTGGGACCTGTCGAAGACGCCCGGCGGATCGTCCGGCGGCTCGGCGGCGGCGCTGGCCGCCGGCCTGACCGGCATCGAGGCCGGCAGCGACATCGGCGCCTCGATCCGCAACCCCGCCCACTATTGCGGCGTCTACGGCCACAAGCCGACCATGGACATCTGTCCCGGCCGCGGCCAGGCCCTGCCCGGCAAGCTCGCCGGCTCCGACATCGCCGTCGTCGGACCGATGGCGCGCAGCGCCGACGACCTCGACATCGCGCTCACCGCCATGGCGGGGCCGGACGAGATTGAGGCCGGCGCCTGGCAGTTGCGCCTGCCGCCATGCCGCAAGAAGACGCTGAAGGAATTCCGGGTCGCGGTCGTGCTCGACGACCCGAACGGCGAGGTCGACCGGGAGATCCAGGACCGGCTCCAGGAGCTGGCGGACTTCCTCGCCAGGAAGATGAAGGTCAAGGTCGCCGACGCCCACCCGGACATCGACACGACGGACGCCCACCGCACCTACATCCACCTCCTGCGGATGGCGACCTGCGGCCGCCAGTCGGACGAGGAGTTCGCGCGCAACGCCGAGATCGCGAAGGCGCTCGCGGCCGACGACGACAGCTACTATGCGCGGATGATGCGGGCCAATACCGGCTCGCACCGCGACTGGCTCGCCTGGAACGAGAAGCGCCGGCACCTGCAATGGGCCTGGCAGGAATTCTTCCGCAGCTACGACATCCTGCTCTGCCCGGCCGCCTCCACCACCGCCTTCGCCCACAACCACGAGGGCAACCGCTGGGACCAGAAGATCATCGTCAACGGCAAGCCCGTGTCGGTGATCGACCAGATGTTCTGGGCGGGCTATCCGGGGGTCGTCTACCTGCCGGCGACCGTGGCGCCGGCGGGGCTCAGCCCCTCGGGCCTGCCGATCGGCGTCCAGATCGTCGGACCCTTCGGCGGCGACCGCAGCACCATCGCCTTCGCCCGCCTACTGGCGAAGGAGTGGCACGGCTACGAGCCGCCGCCCGGCTACA
>NZ_JAYSFE010000179.1:0-6903 GCF_041913585.1 Allostella sp. | reverse complement strand
CCGACCGCGCTGTGGAGCAGTGCCGGCAGGTCGAAGTCCGCCGTCACCAGCGGCATCCGGTCGGCCTCCAGCCGCGACAGGTCGAGGATGTCGTTGATGATGCTGACGAGGCCGTCGGCCGACGAGCGGGCGATCTCGACATAGCGGCGCTGGGCGCGGTCGAGGTCGGTGTCGGCCAGCAGTTCCAGCGTGCCGATCACCCCGTTCATCGGCGTGCGGATCTCGTGGCTGACGATCGCCAGGAACCGGGACTTGGCGGCCAGGGCCTGCTCGGCCATGTCGCGGGCGCGCTGCAGCTCGGTCTCGGCATGCTTGCGCAGGGTCACGTCGGTATAGAGCGTGATGATGCCGCCGTCCGGCTGCAGGGTCCGGCGCAGCTCGACATAGCGCCCGTTCGGTCGCCGCCGCTCGGTCGCCATCATCGGCTGGTCGCGGATGCGCGCCACCCGGCGCGCAACCTCCGCGGCCGGATCGACGCTGCCGAACTCGCCGCGCTCGGCCTGGTGCCGCAGGATCTCGGCCAGCGGCCGCCCGACCACGGCCATCGCATCGTCGAGGCCGGCCAGGTCCAGGAACCGGCGGTTCCACACCCGAAGCCGCAGGTCGGAATCGAAATAGCTGACGCCGTCGCTCATGTTGAGCAGCGTCGTCTCGAAGAGGCGCGTCTTCTCGTCGGCCTCGGCCTTGGCCCGTTCGAGGTCCGTCTTCGCCCGGGCCAGCGTCTCGCGCTCGCGCTCGAGGTCTTCCTCGCGATGGTGACGCCGCCCGACCTCGACGAGAAGTGCGGCCAGGAAGAGCAGGATCGCCAGCGTGACTGCGCCGAGCAGGGCCAGCCGGTTGCGCTCGCGCTCGTCGACCCGGGCCACAATCTCCGCCGTCGACATGCCGACCGCCACGATCAGCGGCAGGCCGTCCACCGGCTGGAAGGAATAGATGCGGTCCACCTGATCGAGCGGTCCGGCGATCGCGACGCTTCCGCCCTGATCCGCCTGGACGCGCCGGAAGAACGGCTTGTCGGCGATGCTCTCGCCGGAGCGCGCGCCGCGGTTGGAGCCGACCGCCCGCACGATGCCGTCGCGGCCCACGAGCAGCATCTCGCCGTGCTGGCCGAGATCGACCCGCTCGTAGAGGCGGATGAACGTGTCGGGACTGAAGGACAGGACGAGGACTCCCGCCAAGTCGCCGTCCGGACGGTTGAGGCGCCGGGAGATGTTGAGGGAGGGGCGACCGGACGCGCGGCCGACCAGGGGCGCACTGATGAAGATCGTGCGCGAATCGCTGGCCAGATGGACGCGAAAATGCTCGCGGTCGGAGAGATCGATGCCCGGCCGCGACCCTTCGATGTTGGAGGCGACCATCCGGCCGTCCGGCCCGATGAGCGAAAGTTGGAAGGTGAGGTCGCGCAAGCCGCGAACCCGCTCGAAGGCCTGGCGCACGTCGAAGGACGCCGGGTCGCGCTCGTATTCCGCCTTCAGCAGTTCCAGCGTCTGCTCGACCGCGCCGATGGTGCGCTGGGTCTGTTCCTCGAACGCGATCGACAGGTTGGCCGTGTCGCGCGTGGCATTGGCCAGGGCCTGGGTGCGCTCGGTGCGGCTCTGGTAGAGGACATAGACCCACATCAGGCACAACAGCAGCACGCCGATCGCGAGAATCGTCGTGCGGACCGCGAGAGTCCGGCGCCCTCGAAGCATGTCGGTCTAGGCAGCCATCATGTTCGCCGAAGATTCGGCGAAAAGGTCACGCCGCGCAAGGCGCGAGTTCGGCCGCCCGGACCCGCCGAACGTGGATCGTCGCCGGCCGACCCTGCGACGCTCAGGCCCGGTCGCGCACCCGCTCGGGCGCGGCGGGCCGAGCCGCCTCGACGCGGTTGCCGCCGCGCGCGGAGGCGACGTTCGCCGCGCGGATCGCACGTTCCAGCATGCCCGGCCAGTCGTCGCCATCGGCATGGGCGATGCCGACGCTGACGGAGGCCAACGCGCCCTCCGGGGTCTCCCGGAGGATCCGCGCGCGCTCGACCGCCAGCCGGATGCGCTCGGCCAGTGCCTGCACCTCGGCGGCCTGCCGATCGACCGTCACCGCGAGCAGGCGCCCTGGGGCCGCGGCCAGCAGGTCGCTCAATCCGGCCGATGCCCGGCCGACCGCGTCCGCCACCTTGCGCGCGCTCGCGACGGCCGCATCCGGCGGCATGCCGCCGACCGGAGCGGCCCCGACCGGACCCGCGCCATCGGCGACGATCGCCAACAGTGCGACGCACCGTCCGTCGGCGATCGCCGCCTCGGCCACCGCCGCGGCCACCAGGGCCGACGGCAGGCCGGTGGCCGCGTCCGTCGCCGCCGCCGCGTGCGATGCCTGGAGCCGTGCCAGTTCGGCGCGTAGCGCGTCCTCCTGCCCGCGCCGCCGCTCGAGTTCGGCGCGCAGGCGAAGGGCGGAGCGGATTCGCGCCAGCAGTTCCACCCGCTCGATCGGCTTGCGGACATAGTCCGACGCGCCGGCCTGGAACGCCTGCTGCAGTGCCGTGTGGTCGTCGCGGCTGGACACCATCACCACCGGGACTTCCGCGGTCGCGCCGTTGCGCTTGATGCGGGCGCAGGCCTCGATGCCGTCCATGCCCGGCATCATGATGTCCATGAGGACGACGTCGATCCGCTCCGCTCCGGCAGCGGCGGCCGCAATTCCCGAATGCGCGATGCCGAGGAGGCGCAGCGCCGTCTCCGCATCCGGCGCCCGGACCGGGTCCGGATAGCCGGCGGCGACCAGATAGGCCGCGATCACCTCGCGCACTTCGAGGGAATCGTCGACGATCAGAGCGCGCATAGGGCGGCTCCCGACGTTCTGCGTCCGCCGACCAGCTTGTGCGAGTTCCACCGAATGCGCAAGTTCACCCTCGGCCCGTCCAATGCCCGGTGGAGGCGGCGGCTGCCGCCTCCGTCCGAGCCCCGCATTCTGCCGGACGAACTTGCCCGGAATGTGGCCGAGCCGACGTCGTCCCGCTCAGCTCGCCGTCGCGCTCTCGATCACCTTGGCCTCGCCCGACGCGAGGTCGTAGCGCAGCCGTGGCTCGTGATCGAGATCGCAACCGGTCACGCGGACGTAGCGGGCACCCGCCGGATAGTCGATGGCATGGATCTCGGGGCCGTCGTAGAGCCCGGCATGGCCCGGCTCGAGGCGATAGGTGCGGGCGACCTCGATCCTGGCGGGACCGGCGCCTTCGCCGCCGTCCGTGCGGCGGTACAGCGTCATGTCGGTGAAGGCGTCGGCCTGGGCATAGATCGCCCAGGACTTGCCATGGTCGTGCGGCGGCGACCGGTGGGGCTTGTCCTGCTTGTAGCCGAGCACGACGAAGCCGAGCTCCGGGTCCTGGTAGAGCGTGCGCTTGCCGGTCGGCGCATCCGCGCCGAGCCACGCCGCGACGAAGGCCGGATCGGACACCAGCGTCTCGACCATCCGGCGCACCTGCTCGCGGCCGCCCGGTCCCGGGTCGCCGCGAAGCGCCGCGCGGCTCGCCTCGCAGAACGTCTTCAACGCATCGCCCATGGCCGCTTCTCCCACCAAGGTTGGTTCGCCGGAGGATACACAAGCGGCCCGCCACCGGGAAATGCGACCATGCGGCCGATTTCGCGTGAACCATCGACGCCGTCGGCGTTACTGGATTCGAGGGCACCGGGCGCCAGCCGCGCGCCGGACCAGGACAGGACCATTGCCGATCGTCGAACCCGACCTCGGTGGCGCCGCAGCCGATGCCGGGCCCGCGCCGCAGGAGACGACCGCCGACGCGGTCGCCGCCTGGCTCGACGGGCGCTCGGACTGGCCGTACCCTGTCTATCTCTGCGAACGCCGCGACGGGCGGCGGCGGGACCATGGCTGGTTCGCGCCGCCGGTCGCGCTCGCCGACCTCGTCGGAGAACGGGGGCCGGGCGGGATCGTCGAGCTGTTCCTCCCGCGGCGCACGCAACCGGTTCCAGCCGATGCCGCGCCGCCGCTGCGCTGGACCGGCATCCACGGCCTCGAGGCGTGGTCGGGCGGCCGCGTGGCGCGCATGGCACCGAGCCACATGATCGCCGCCAACCTCACTTGGCCGCGGGCGCTGGAACGCTGCCGCGCCGCGCTCGGCGGCCCCGTCGACCGGGTGCTGCGGGTCGCAGGCTGGAGCCTGTGCATGCCGCTCGGTCGCGGCGGGACCACGCGCCCCTGGCACCGGGCCGGCCCGCCCGTCGACGCGGTCGATCCCGAGACCGTCGCCCATGCACTCGGCGGCTGGCTGGTCCGCAACACCGCCGCAGATGGCCGGCTCACCTACAAGTACTGGCCGAGCCGCGGCCGGGAATCTCCCGCCGACAACGCGGTGCGCCAGTTCATGGGGACGCTGGCGCTCGGCCGCTACGCGCGCTGGTCCGGTCGGGCCGACGCCATGGCGGCATGGACGCGCAATCTCGACCGTCAGCTCGCGGCCTGCTACCGGGAGGAACCCGACGGCACCGGCATGATCGTCCTCGGTGGCTCGGCCAAGCTGGGCGCGGCAGCGATCGCCGGACTGGCGCTGCTCGAGGCCCCCGCGACGCCACCGCGCGCGGCGGCGCTGGAGGGACTGAGCCGCGGCATCGAGCGACTGTGGCGGCCGGACGGGTCCTTCCGCACCTTCCATTTCCCGCGCGAGCGCAACGACAATCAGAACTTCTACCCCGGCGAAGCCTGCCTGTTCTGGGCGGCCCTCCATGGCGCGCGCCGCGACGGCGCGGTGCTGGCCCGCCTGCTGCGGTCCCTCGACCACTATCGCGACTGGCACCGGGCGCATCGCAACCCGGCTTTCGTGCCCTGGCATTCGCAGGCCCACGCCGCCCTCCACGCGGCGACGGGCATGACCGAGCGGAGCGCCTTCGTCTTCGAGATGAACGACTGGCTGCTGCCGATGCAGCAATGGGAAACGGCGCCGGCCGACGACATGCGCGGCCGCTTCTACGATCCGGGTCGGCCGGACTACGGCCCGCCGCACGCCGCATCCACCGGCGCCTACATGGAGGGGCTGGCGGCGGCGATCGGGCTTGCCCGGGCGCTCGGCGAGGAGGATCGGGCGGGACGCTACGTTCAGGCGTTCCGCCGCGCGCTGCGCAACATCCGCCAGCTCGCATTCATGGACGAGGAGGACTTCTTCTGCATCTCCCGCCGCGCCCGCGTCGCCGGCGGCGTGCGGACCGAGGTCTACGACAACACGATCCGCGTCGACAACGTGCAGCACCCTTTGATGGCGATCATTGCGGCACTACCATTTCTAGATTATCGGCAACACATGGAAACCGATTCGAAGCCAGGGAGTCGCTGAGCCATGCAGATGCATGAGATCCGCTACTTTCTAGCCATGTGCGAGACCCTGAATTTCCGACGCGCGGCGATGCGCTGCAACATCTCCCAGCCGGCGCTGACCAAGGGGATCCAGAAGCTCGAGGAGAAGCTGGGCGGGCAGCTCTTCCGGCGCGAGCGCAACCTGACCCACCTCACGGATTTCGGGCGCCTGGTCCGCCCATATCTCGAGCAGATCGATGCCCGCCATACGGCGGCCAAGACGGCCGCGCGGAATTTTCTCCGCCTCGAGAAGGCGCCGCTCAATGTCGGGATGATGGTGACGATCGGGCCACTGCGCTTCACCCGCTTTCTCTCGGGATTCCAGCACGACCACCCCGGGATCGAGCTGTGGCTCCACGAGGGCACGCTCCAGGAGCTGTCCGAGAAGCTCATGTCCGGCGCGATCGACCTCGCGGTCATGGGCCTGGTCGACGAACTCGGCGGCCGGTTCGACGCCATCCCGCTTTATACGGAGCGCTACGTCGCGGTCTTTCCGCGCGGCCACCGCTACGAAGCGATGAACCATGTGCCGTTCTCCGACCTCGTCGGCGAACCATATATCGACCGGCTGAGCTGCGAGGCCCGCGACCGGATCATCGGCCAATGGGACGCGCATGGCGCCGAGTTCCGCTGCGCCCACCGCAGCCATCGCGACGACTGGGTCCAGGGGCTGGTGCTGGCCGGCTTCGGGATCGCGGTGATGCCGGAATTCTCCATATCGGCCATCGGGCTGAAGAGCCGGGTGACCTCCGAGCCCGAGGTCACCCGGCAGGTCTCGCTGGTCTCGGTGGCGGGCCGCCGCTTCTCGCCCGGCACGGCCGAATTCGTGAAGGAAGTGAAGTCCTTCCCCTGGCTGGCGACCCAGGCCGCCTGACCGGGCTGCCCCCCGCACACGGGAACGGCCCGGCGGGCGACCGCCGGGCCGTTTCGAGCGATGGTCCCCGGAACCTACCCGAAGAGCCCGCCGACGATGCTGCCGATCGGGTCGGGCGTCGCCGCGACCAGGGTTTCGACCACCGCCCCGACACCGGCGTCGAGCCCCTCCTCGTCGTCGTCCGCACCGCCGCCGAGCACGTCGGAGAGGACGGGGATCGCGGCGAGCAGGTCGATATCCTCGTCGTCCTCCGAGGCCCCGGCGCCGCCGAGGTCGCCGACGGCCGGGAACTCGTCGCGATCGACGGGTTCGTCCGCGCCGGCTTCGACATCCAGATCCGCATCGGCCTCGACCTCGGCCGCGGCATCCACCGACGCTCCCGCATCGTCGTCCGGTGCGCTGCCCAGCAGATCGCCGACCACGTCGCCCACCACCGGCAGCTCGTCGAGGGCGCCGCCCAAGTTGCCGTCGTCGCCGCCGCCGAGCAGGTCGCCCGCGAGCTCGTCGACCAGCGGCAGCTCCTCGACCAGGTCGCCGACCGGGTCGCTGCCCAAGAGGTCGTCGACCACGCCGCCCGTCCCGGTCAGGCCGAGCCCGTCGCCGGTGCCGCCGACGAGGCTGTCGACCACCTCACCGACCACCGGCAGCTCGTCCAGCGCGCCGCCCAAGGTGCCGTCGTCGCCGCCGCCGAG
>NZ_JAYSFE010000178.1:0-6929 GCF_041913585.1 Allostella sp. | reverse complement strand
CGGTTCCTCCTGTGCCGGCGCGCGATCAACCCGCGCCGCGACTTCTGGACGCTGCCGGCCGGCTACATGGAGTTGCACGAGACGACGGCCGAGGGTGCCATGCGCGAGGCCTGGGAGGAGGCCCAGGCACGCATCGCCGTCGACGCCCTGCTCGCCGTCTACGACATCCCGCGCATCAGCCAGGTGCAGCTCATCTACCGGGCCCGGCTGGTCGAGCCGGCCTTCGCCGCCGGCCCCGAAAGCCTGGAGGTGCGCCTCTTCGCCTGGGACGAGATCCCCTGGGACCGTCTCGCCTTTCCGTCCGTCCACTGGGCCCTGCGGCACCACCGCGAGGCGGCCGGCGAGACGGTGCCGGTGCCGCGGCGCAACCCGCCCGGCAGCGGCGGCGATCACCCCTGACCGGAGCGGCTCAGCCGCCCTGCTCCGGCACGGCGTGTCGGCGCATGTAGGGAAGCTGGGCGATGGTGAAGGCGACGGTCAGCGCGATCAGGCCGAAGACCTTGAAGTTGACCCAGAGTTCGGTCGTCTGGGTGCGCCAGACCAGTTCGTTGAGGGCGGCCATGGCGAGGAAGAAGCCCGCCCAGCGATGCGCCAGGCCGCGCCAGCCCTGCTCGGTCAGGTTCATGAACCCGCCCATGATGAGCTTGAGCGGATGCCGCCCGACGAGGCTGCCGACGACGAGCACGGCGGCGAAGAGGAGATAGACCAGCGTCGGCTTCATCTTGATGAAGGTGTCGTCCTCGAGCAGCAGCGTCAGGCCGCCGAAGACGAGAACGATGGCGCCGGTGACGAGCGGCATGGTCGCCAGCCGCCTTTCGACCACCCAGGCCAGCACCAGCACCGCGACCGTCGCGACCATCACCGCGGCCGTCGCCGCCATGATGCCGCCGAGATAGTAGGCGACGAGGAAGGCCGCGAGCGGGCCATAGTCGACGATCGCCTTCAGCTGCGCCTTCACCGGATCGGCTCCAGGCCCATCAGGCTGCGGGCGAAGACCTGGGCGTCGAAGGCGCGCAGGTCGTCGGCGCCCTCGCCGACGCCGACCGCGTAGACCGGCAGGCCGAAGCGCTCCGCCAGCGCCACCACGACGCCGCCCTTGGCGGTGCCGTCGAGCTTCGTCATCGCGAGGCCGGTCACGCCGACCATCTCCTTGAAGATCTCGACCTGCTGGTGGGCATTCTGGCCGACGGTGGCGTCGAGCACGAGCAGGCAGTCGTGCGGCGCCTCGGGGTCGATCTTCTTCAGGACCCGCACGACCTTGCGCAGTTCCTCCATCAGCCCGGCCTTGTTCTGGAGGCGGCCGGCGGTGTCGATGACGAGGATGTCGGCGCCCTCGGCGCGGGCGCGCTGCAGCGCGTCGAAGGCGAGGCCGGCGGCATCGGCGCCGGGCGCGCCGGCGATGACCGGGGCGCCGGCGCGCTCGCCCCAGACCTGGAGCTGCTCGACGGCGGCCGCCCGGAAGGTGTCGCCGGCGGCGATGACGACGCGCCTGCCCTCGGCCCGCCAGTTGCGGGCGAGCTTGCCGATGGTCGTCGTCTTGCCGCTGCCGTTGACGCCGACGACCAGCACGACGTGCGGCCGGCGCTGCGGCACGAGCGGGCGGGCGACCGGCTCGAGGATGCGGGCGACCTCGCGCGCGAGGTGCTCGCGCACCTCCTCGGGCGAGACCTCCTGGCCGAAGCGCTCGCGGCGGAGGCCGGCGACCAGCGTCTCGGCGGTGGCGACCCCGAGATCGGCCTGGATGAGCAGCGTCTCCAGCTCCTCCAGCGTCGCCGCGTCGAGCTTGCGCTTGGTGAAGATGGCGCCGATGCCCTCGGCGATGCGCGAGGAGGTGCGGGCGAGCCCGTCCTTGAGGCGGCGGAACCAGCCCCGCTTCTCCGGCTGTTCGGTGTCGGTCATGCGGCGATGGCGATGAGGGCGTCGGGGCCGGTGGCGGTGATGCGGGCGTCGACGACGCGACCGGAGAGCGCTTCGCCGCCGGCGATCACGACCGGCGCGAAATGCGCGTCGTGGCCGCGGCCGCCGGTCTCCACCAGGACGCTCGCCGCCGACCCGACCCGCCCGGCGAGATAGCGGGCGGCGGCGTCCGCGCCGGCCGCGCGCAGGCGGGCCGCGCGCTCGCGGACGACGGGGCCCGGCACCTGCGGCATGCGGGCGGCCGGCGTGCCGGGCCGCGGCGAATAGGGAAAGACGTGCAGCCAGGTCAGGCCGAGTTCGCCGACATGGGCCAGCGTGTTGGCGAACATCGCCGCGTCCTCGGTCGGGAAGCCGGCGATGAGGTCGGCGCCGAGGACGAGGTCGGGGCGCAGCCGGCGTGCCCGCTCCGCGACCGCGGCGGCGACGGCGCGGGAATGCCGCCGCTTCATCCGCTTCAGGATCAGGTCGTCGCCCGCCTGCAGGCTGAGATGGAGGTGCGGCATCAGCCGCGGCTCCTCGGCGAGGAGGCGGAAGACGTCCTCGTCCATCTCGGCCGGGTCGAGGGAGGAAAGGCGGAGGCGCGGCAGTTCGGGGACGAGCGCCAGCAGGCGCCGGGTCATCTGGCCGAGCGACGGGCGGCCGGGCAGGTCGGCGCCGTAGGCGGTGAGATCGACGCCGGTCAGCACCACCTCGCGGATGCCGCCGGCGACCAGCGTCCGCACGCGCGCGACGATGGCGCCCACCGGCACCGAGCGGCTCGGGCCGCGGCCGTAGGGGATGATGCAGAAGGTGCAGCGGTGGTCGCAGCCCTGCTGCACCTCGACGAAGGCCCGGGCGCGGCCGTCGAAGCCCTCGACCAGGTGCCCGGCGGTCTCGCGCACCTGCATGATGTCGGAGACGGCGAGGTCCGGGGCGCCGGGCGCGAAGGCGCCGGGGCGCAGCTTGTCGGCATTGCCCAGCACCCGGTCGACCTCGGGCATCGCGGCCCAGCGCTCGGGGGCGATCTGGGCGGCGCATCCGGTGACGACGATGCGGGCCCCGGGCCGCTCGCGGCGCAGGCGGCGCACCGTCTGCCGCGCCTGGCGCTCGGCCTCCGCCGTCACCGCGCAGGTGTTGACGATGACCGTGTCGGCAGCCCCGGCGGCGGCGGCGTTGGCCCGCATCACCGTCGCTTCGTAGGCGTTGAGGCGGCAGCCGAACGTGACGACCTCGACCGTCATGCGGCGGCGAGCAGCGAGGGATCGATGGTGCCGCGGAAGGCGGTCGCGACCGGACCGGTCATCAGGACGTGGCCGTCGCGCAGCCACTCGACCTCGAGCGCGCCGCCGTCGAGCACGATCTCCGCCTTGCGGTCGACGAGACCGCGGCGGGTGGCGGCGACGAGCGCGGCACAGGCGCCCGAGCCGCAGGCGAGCGTGATCCCGGCGCTGCGCTCCCACATCCGCAGGCGCAGCCGGCCCGGCGCCAGCAACTGCGCGAAGCCGATGTTGGCGCGCTCGGGGAACATCGGGTGGCGCTCCAGCACCGGGCCGAGGTCGGCGACGGCGATCGCCGCCAGGTCCGGCACGAAGAAGGTGGCGTGCGGGTTGCCCATGCTGGTCGCGACCGGGTCGGCGACCGGGCCGAGGGCGACCGGGACATGGGCGGTGTCGCAGGCCTGGGCGAGCGGGATTTCGCGCCAGTCGAGGCGGGCCGGGCCCATGTCGACGGCGATGCGCCCGTCGCCCACCGCCTGGGCGTCGAGCAGGCCCGCCACGGTCTCGACCACGGCATGGCCGGAGCGGCGCTCGGCCATCAGCAGGCTGGCGACGCAGCGGGTGGCGTTGCCGCAGGCCTCGGCCTCGCTGCCGTCGGGATTGCGGATGCGCATGAAGGCATCGGCGAGGCTGCTCGCCGGCGGCTCGATGACGATCAGCTGGTCGCAGCCGACGCCCCGGTGCCGGTCGGCGATGGCGCGCGCCCGCGCCGGATCGACGGCGATCCCGCCCGCCCGGGCATCGATCACCACGAAGTCGTTGCCGAGCCCGTGCATCTTGAGGAAGGGCAGCGCCGCTGCCGCCGGCTGGTCCATGGGGAGTTATTAGAGATGCGCCGCCGCCCGTTCAAGGCACCCGCGTCGCCGGCGCGCGTCCGGCGGGCGAGCGAGGGGGGTGGGATCAGAGCGGCAGGCCGCGGGCGAGGCGCGGCTGCGACCCCATCACCCCCATGGCGTGGCGCATGAAGAGCCGCTTCAGGGGCGGCAGGCGCTCGACCGCGGCGAGGCCGAGGCGGCGCGCCGCGCGCAGGGGCGGCAGGTCGTTCGAGAAGAGGCGGTTCATGCCGTCGGTCACCGCGCCGAGCAGGACCGTGTCGGCGACCCGCCAGTCGGCGTAGCGGCGGAGCGCCCCGGCGGCGCCGATGTCGAGGCCGAGGCGACGGGCGTCGACGATGCACTCGGCCAGCGCCGCGACGTCGCGGATGCCGAGGTTGAGGCCCTGGCCGGCGATCGGGTGGATGACGTGGGCGGCATCGCCGACGAGAGCGAGCCGATCGTCGACGAAACGGTCCGCCCACTGGATGCCGAGCGGATAGGTGAAGCGCGGGCCGGCCGGCGCGACCCGGCCCCAATGGTCGCCGAAGCGGGCGGCGAGTTCGGCCGCGAACGCGGCGTCGTCCAGGGCGACGAGGCGGGGCGCGAGGTCGGGGCGCTCGGTCCAGACCAGGGACGAGCGGTTCGGCTGGCCGGGAGCCGGCGGCAGGGGAAGGATGGCGAACGGGCCGGCGGGCCGGAAGTGCTCGATGGCGACGTCGCGATGCGGCGCCTCGTGGACCGCGGTGGTGACGATCGCCGTCTGGCGATAGGACTGCGCACGGATGCCGATGCCGCAGGCCTGCCGCGTCTCCGACGCCTTGCCGTCGGCGGCGACCAGGAGCTGGCCGCGCCAGCGCCCGCCCGCCGCCAGCTCGACCGTCACCCCGTCGGCGTCGCGCGCGATCGCTCGCACGCGGTCGGGGGCGAGGTGGTGCAGGCCGGGACGGCCGGCGGCGAAGCGGTGGAGGGCGAAGCGCATCGTCCGGTTCTCGACGATATGGCCGAGCGGCTCGTCGCCGACGTCGCGATGGTCGTAGTGGAGGAAGAGCGGCGACCCGCCGTCGACGACGCGGATCTCGCGGATCGGCGCGGCGGCGTCGGCGACCAGCGGCCACAGGCCGATCCCCTCGAGGATGCGCCGCGACCCGTAGGCGATGGCCGAGGCCCGGCCGTCGAACTCCGGCGCCAGGACGGTGGCCGGCGGCTCGCGGTCGACCACCAGGGTTTCGATGCCGGCCCCGGCGAAGGCCGCGGCGACGGTCAGGCCGACGAGGCCGCCGCCGACGACGATGGCCTCCACGCGCTGCGCTTGCGTCATGGCGGCAGGATGGCGCGAGGGGCGTGTCGCTGTCCACCCGGCCATCGGCCGCGGCGCCGGCAACCGGATCGGCACGCTTCTTGAATAGATTTTGGGCAGGAGCCCGAGGCGCGAGGAACGGACCATGAAGCTGGTGATGGCGATCGTCAAACCCTTCAAGCTCGACGACGTGCGCGAGGCGCTGACGGCGCTCGGCGTCCAGGGCCTGACCGTCGGCGAGGTCCGCGGGTTCGGCCGCCAGAAGGGACAGACGGAAATCTACCGCGGGGCGGAGTACGCCATCAGCTTCGTGCCCAAGGTGAAGATCGAGGTCGCGGTCGACGACGACCTGGCGATGCCGGTCGTCGATGCGATCCAGAAGGCGGCCAGCACCGGCCGGATCGGCGACGGCAAGATCTTCGTCCTCGACATCGCGCACGCGGTGCGCATCCGCACCGGCGAGACCGGGAGCGAAGCGCTCTAGCCCTCTCCCCCCATCCCTTCGCCGCTTGGCGCGGAACGGCCGCGTCGGGGGGCGGTCCCACGCCCCGCCGGCACCCCCGGCGGGGCGACCAATATTCGGCACAGCGAACGGGTGGCAAGACAAAGGGGCCGGCGGTCGCCCGCCGGCCCCTTCGTCGTCGGACCCGGCCGCCCCGAAGGGAGCGGCCGGTCCGTTCCGGCTCAGTAGAGGAGGAAGTCGGAGAACAGCACCGAGTCGGTGGTGATGTTCTTGATGGTGATCGAGGTGTTGGCGCTGAAGGTGATCTTCATCGCGTCCACCGTGCCGTCGCTGTTGGTGTCGACGTTGGTGCTGATCGCCAGGATGTCGTCGAGGTCGAAGAACGACACCCCGTTGAAGGTCGCCCCGGTCGGCGCGTTCACCGGCCCGATCAGGTCGACGTCGAAGGAGAGGTCGTCGACGCCCTGCACGAAGTCCGTGACGATGTCGTGGCCTTCCTTGCCCTGCTCGAAGATGAAGTCGTCGGCACCGGAGCCGCCGGTCAGGGTGTCGTTGCCGCGGTCGCCGAGGAGATAGTCGTCCCCGTCGTCGCCGCTGAGCAGATCGTCGCCCTGGCCGCCGCGGAGCGTGTCGATGCCCGCGCCGCCGAACACCTGGTCGTTGCCGAGCTCGCCGGTCGCCCAGTCGTTGCCGGCATCGCCGAACACCGAGTCGTTGTCCTGACCGCCACGGACCGTGTCGTCGCCGTCGCCGCCGAAGACACTGTCGTTGCCCGTGTTGCCGTTGACTTCGTCGTTGCCGGCGTCGCCGTGGATCGTGTCGTTGCCGGCCATGCCGAGGATGAAGTCGTTGCCGAGCCCGCCGTTCAGCAGGTCGTCACCGTCCTCGCCATTGATGAAGTCGGCATCGTCGCCGCCGTTGACCGTGTCGTTGCCGCTGCCGGCATTGATCGTGTCCGCGCCGGTGTCGCCGTTGATGACGTCGGCACCGTCGCCGCCGGAGATGACGTCGGCACCGGAGCCGCCGTTGATCGTGTCGTTGCCGGCGTCGCCGTTGAGGTGGTCGTTGTCGGCACCGCCGTTGATGACGTCTTCGCCGTCACCGCCGTAGATGGTGTCGTTGCCCTCGTCGCCGTTCAGCGTGTCGTTGCCGCTGCCGCCGTTGATGAGGTCGTTGCCACC
>NZ_JAYSFE010000177.1:0-7124 GCF_041913585.1 Allostella sp. | reverse complement strand
CGACCCGGTTGCCGCCGGGATAGCGCACTAAGATCCGGCGCACGCCCGCGACCGGCCGGCGGTCGGGCAGGCGCTCGGCGCCGGCGGCGTCGAGCGCCGCCGCGGTTCGGTCGAGATCGGCGACGGCGAAGGCGACATGGCGGCGGCTCGCCGCCGCCCCTTCGGCTGCGACGGCCTCCGCCCGAAGGTGGAGTTCGACCCCGCCGACGCGATACCAGGCCCCCGGCTCCGGCCGCTCGCGTGCCGGCTGGGGGATTTCGGCGAGGCCCAGCGTCCGCCCGTAGAAGAGACGCGCGTCCGCCATGCGCTCGGCCGGCACGGTGACCTGGACATGGTCGATCGCCAGCACGCCGGCGCTCACCGATGGGCCTCCGTC
This sequence comes from Allostella sp., assembly GCF_041913585.1. NCBI lineage: Bacteria > Pseudomonadati > Pseudomonadota > Alphaproteobacteria > Rhodospirillales > Allostellaceae > Allostella > Allostella sp. The sequence goes on along the minus strand of NZ_JAYSFE010000177.1, from coordinate 6,748 downwards.
GTCGGCTGCGGCCGGGGCGGAACGAGCTGGCGGGCGCCCGGCGGACCGGGCGCCCGCCGATCGCTCAGGCGACCTTGGCGAGGCCCTGGCCGGCGAGCCAGGACTCGGTGTCCGAAAGCGCCTTGTCGAAGCGGCGGAACATCTCGTCGAGCTGGTCCGGGCCGATGATGAGCGGCGGGCAGAAGCCGATCGAATCGCCCATCGCGCGCAGGATCACGCCATGCTCCTGGGCGCGCGCGGCGAGGTAGGCGCCGACGCCGAGCTTGGGGTCGAAGGGCGCCCGCGTCTTGCGGTCGGCGACGAGTTCGATGGCGCCGATCAGGCCGGTGCCGCGGCACTCGCCGACCAGCGGGCGGTCGGCGAAGCTGCGGATCAGCTTCTGCATGCGGGGCGCGATCTCCCGGACGTGACCGACGATGTCGCGCTCCTCGTAGATCTTCAGCGTCTCCAGGGCGACGGCGCTCGCGACGGGATGGCCGGAATAGGTGAAGCCGTGGGCGAAGACGCCGATCTTCTCGCTCTGCCGCACCAGCGCCTGGTAGATCGGCTCGGAGATCATCACCGCCGAGATCGGCAGGTAGGCCGACGACAAGGCCTTGGCGCAGACCAGGATGTCGGGCTTCATGCCCATGGTCTGGCTGCCCCACATGTTGCCGGTGCGCCCGAAGCCGCAGATCACCTCGTCGGCGATGAAGAGGATGTCGTACTTCTTCAGGATCGGCTGGATCTTGTCGAAATAGCCCTTGGGCGGCAGCAGCACCCCGCCGGCGCCCATGATCGGCTCGGCGATGAAGGCGGCGACCGTCTCCGGGCCCTCGGCCAGGATGCGCTTCTCCAGGTTCTCGGCGAGCCGGGTCGCGAACGCCTCCTCGCTCTCCCCCTCCTCCGCGAAGCGGTAGTGGTGGGGGCAGTCGACATGCATGATGTTGGCGATCGGCAGGTCGAAGTCGCGATGGTTGGCCGGCAGGCCGGTCAGGCTGGCCGCGGCGACGGTGACGCCGTGATAGCCCTTGGTGCGGGCCAGGATCTTCTTCTTGGCCGGGCGCTCGAGCGCGTTGTTGTAGTACCAGACGAGCTTGACGACGGAATCGTTGGCTTCCGAGCCGGAGTTGGCGAAGAACACCTTCGACATCGGCACGGGCGCGATCGACAGCAGCTTTTCGGCGAGGTCGACGCCGATGTCCGTCGTCTTGTGCCCGAACGAGTGGTAGTAGGGCAGGCGGCGCAGGGCGCCGATCGCCGCCTCGACGAGGCGCTCCTCGCTGAAGCCGAGCGAGGTGCACCACAGGCCGGCCATGCCCTCGATGTATTCCTTGCCCGCCTCGTCGCGGATGTAGATGCCCTTGCCGCCGGTCACCACCAGCGGCCCTTCGACCTCGTGCTTCTTGAGGTTCGTGTAGGGGTGCAGGTAGTGGGCGATGTCGCGGCTGGCGGTCGAGTTGCCGAGCGGGCGCTGCATGGGGAAAATCCTCGTGGAGTGGGCCGGATGGCGGTGCCGCGCACTATCCGCCCGCGCCGCGGGCGAAGTCAAACCGGGCCCTGGCGTCCGCGACCTTCGGGCGCTCTGCAATCCTCCGTTTGGTCGTCTCCCCGGATCGCGATAGTCTCGGCTGCTCCCCGATGGGTGGGAGCAAGAAAGGGCCGCGGGCGGCCCTCACGGCGCCCCGGCGGAACAGGGGAGACTTGCAGTGAAGACCAGGATCGCGCTCGTGGCCGCGGCGGCGCTCGCGACGGCGCTGGCGGTGCCCGCAGCGGCCAAGACGTTCAAGTATTCGACGACCGGCGACGTCATCGGCATGGACCCGCACATCAACAACGAGGGTCCGACCAATGCGATGAAGGACAACCTCTACGAGGGCCTGGTCACGCGCCATTGGGACCTGACGGTGCGGCCGGCGCTGGCGACGGAATGGGCTCAGGTCAATCCGACGACGACGCGCTTCAAGCTCCGCGCCGGGGTGACGTTCCACGACGGCTCGCCCTTCACGGCCGACGACGTCGTCTTCTCGTTCGACCGCATCCGCGGCGACCAGTCGGACATGAAGACCTACGTCACCGGCGTCAAGGAAGTGCGCAAGGTCGACGACCTGACGATCGAGATGGTGACGGAGGCGCCGGACCCGGTGCTGATCCAGAACCTGTCGCTCTTCCACATCATGTCGAAGTCGTGGGCGCAGAAGCACAACACGCTGCTGCCGCTGCGCGGCGCCAACGCCGAGAGCTTCGCCAACCGCAACGCCAACGGCACCGGCCCCTTCAAGCTCGTCGAGCGGGTGCCGGACACGCGCACCGTGCTGCTGCCGAACGAGAAGTGGTGGGGCAAGCCCGAGCACAACCTGACGCGGGTCGAGTTCAAGCCGATCGCCAATGCGGCCACCCGCGTCGCGGCGCTCCTCACCGGCGAGATCGACATGATGTTCCCGGTGCCGCTGCAGGACGTGCCGCGGCTCGAGCGCACGGCCGGGGTCAAGGTGCTGCAGGGTCCGGAACTGCGGACCATCTTCCTCGGCTTCGACCAGTTCCGCGACGAGCTGCTCGACATGCCGGGCTCCGGCAAGAACCCGTTCAAGGACGTCCGCGTCCGGCGCGCCTTCTACCAGGCGATCGACATCAACGCGATCCATCGCGTCGTGATGCGGGGCGCCTCGACCCCGACCGGCCTGATGATCGCGCCCGGCATCGCCGGCTTCGACGCCAAGCTGAACGAGCGCTATCCCTTCGATCCCGAAGGCGCCAAGAAGCTCTTGGCCGAAGCGGGCTACCCGCAGGGCTTCCCCGTCACCCTCGACTGCCCGAACGACCGCTACGTCAACGACGAGGCGATCTGCCAGGCGGTCGTGCCGATGCTGACCCGCGTCGGCATCGCCATCAAGCTGAACGCCCAGACCAAGGGCCTGCATTTCGACAAGATCGGCCTGAAGGAAGGGCGCAAGACCAGCTTCTACATGCTGGGCTGGACCCCCGGCACCTACGACGCCCACAACATGCTGTTCAACATCATCACGATGTCGTCCGGTCCGGGCTCGGGTGCCTGGAACAGCGGCCGCTACAGCAACCCCAAGGTCGAGGAGCTGACGGTCAAGATCGCCAGCGAGATGGACGCCGAGAAGCGCAAGTCGATGATCCACGAGGCCATGAAGATCCACAAGGAGGACTTCGGCCACATTCCGCTCCACCAGCAGGCGCTGGCCTGGGCGGTGCGGGATTCGATCGCCACCATTCCCCAGGCGGCGAACGATGCGGTCATGCTGAAGTATGTCCGCATGAAGTGAGCGGCGTGCCCGGTGCGACCCGGGCGCGACAAAGTCCTTCCCAAGCCACCTCCGCGTGGCAATGATCGCGGGATCGAACCCGGGCCGGCGGCGTCTCCCCAGGAGCCGCCGCCGGTTGGGGGCGTTACCAGGGAAGGGAATACAACGATGATCAGACGACTGCTCCTGACGACCGCGGCGGCCGTGGCGCTGCTCGCGTCGGCTGCCGCAGACGCCAAGGTCTTCCGCTATTCGACGTCGGGCGACATCAACGGCCTGGACCCGCACCTCAACAACGAGGGTCCGACCAACGCGATGAAGAACAACCTCTACGAGGCCCTGATCTTCCGCGACCACGAACTCAAGCTGCGGCCGTCGCTGGCGACCGACTGGAAGCAGACCGCGCCGACCGTCTGGCGCTTCAATCTGCGCAAGGGCGTCAAGTTCCACGACGGCACGCCGTTCACGGCCGACGACGTGGTCTTCTCGATCAAGCGGAACAACCACGAGCAGTCGGGGATGCGCACCTACAGCGCGTCCGTGGTCGACGTGAAGAAGGTCGACGACCACACCGTCGACATCATCACCAAGGCGCCGGACCCGATTCTCGACCAGAACCTCCCGGCCGTCTTCATCATGTCGAAGGCGTGGGCGGAGAAGCACAACACGACGACGCCGGTGCAGGGCATCGTCGGCAACGAGACCTACGCCAACCTGCACGAGAACGGCACCGGGCCGTTCAAGCTGCTCGACCGGGTGCCCGACACCCGCACCGTGATCGTCCCCAACCCCGACTGGTGGGGCAAGGTCGAGCACAACCTGACCCGCGTCGAGTTCCGGCCGATCACCAACGCCGCCACCCGCGTGGCCGCGCTGCTGTCGGGCGAGATCGACATGATGTTCCCGGTGCCGCTGCAGGACGTGCCGCGCCTCAAGCGCTCGCAGGGCGTGAAGGTGATGGAAGGGCCGGAGCTCCGCACCGTGTTCCTCGGCATGGACCAGTGGCGCGACGAGCTGAAGGACATGCCGGGAACGGGCAAGAACCCGTTCAAGGACGTCCGCGTCCGCCGCGCCTTCTACCAGGCGATCGACATCCAGGCGATCCACCGCGTCGTCATGCGCGGCGCCTCGACGCCGACCGGGCTGATGATCGCGCCCGGCATCAACGGCTTCTCCAAGGAGCTGAACGACCGCTATCCGTTCGATCCGGAAGGCGCCAAGAAGCTGCTGGCCGACGCGGGCTATCCGCAGGGCTTCCCGGTGACGCTCGACTGCCCGAACGACCGCTACGTCAACGACGAGGCGATCTGCCAGGCGATCGTGCCGATGCTGGCCCGCATCGGGATCAACATCAAGCTCAACTCCCAGACCAAGTCGAAGCACTTCGACAAGATCGGGACGCGGTCCGGCAACGACACCAGCTTCTACATGCTGGGCTGGACGCCGGGCACCTACGACGCCCACAACATGCTCTACAACATCCTGATGACCCGCAACCAGCAGACCGGTACCGGGTCGAACAACAGCGGCCGCTACTCCAACCCGAAGCTGGACGAACTGACGCTCCAGATCGGCAGCGAGAGCGACCGCGAGAAGCGCAACCGGATGATCTACGAGGCCATGAAGATCCATAAGGAGGATTTCGGCCACATCCCGCTGCATCAGCAGGCGCTGGCCTGGGGCGTGCGCGACAACGTCGCCAACCTGCCGCAGCCGCCGAACGACGCGGTGATCGTGCGCTTCGTCAAGATGAAGTGATCGCGACGAGGTAGTGGCGGGGACGCATCCGCGGCCCCGAAGCGACGGCGGGCCGGGCAACCGGCCCGCCGTTCGCATTCCGGCACGGACGCGCTTGCGCCTGGCCGCGGCATGGCTTCTGCTAGGCTCCGTGCGGGGTCGTTCGGGGCCGGCATCGCACGACCGGCCGCGCTACCGGGGAGTGACGAAGCGATGCGACGACGATTGCTGACGGCCGCCGCGGCGGCCGCGCTGGCACTGGGCGCCCAGGTGCCGGCGGAGGCCAAGACCTTCCGCTTCTCGACGTCGGGCGACGTCAACGGTCTCGATCCGCACCTCAACAACGAGACCCCGACCAATGCGATGAAAAACAACCTCTACGAGGGGTTGGTCCATCGCAACCACAAGCTGGAGATCGTGCCGGCGCTGGCGACCGAATGGTCGCAGAGCAGCCCCACGGTCTGGCGCTTCAGGCTGCGCCAGGGCGTCACCTTCCACGACGGCACGCCCTTCACCGCCGACGACGTGATCTTCTCGATCGCCCGGGCCGGCACGCAAACGAGCGCCATGCGCATCTTCACCCGGACGGTGAAGGAGGTGCGGCGGATCGACGACCACACGGTCGAGGTCGAGACCTCGGTGCCGGACCCGATCCTGCTGTCGAGCCTCGGATACCTCTGGATCATGTCCAAGGCGTGGTCGGAGAAGAACAACACCGCGACGCCGGTGCAGGGGATCGTCGGCAACGAGAGCTACGCCAACGTCCATGCCAACGGCACCGGGCCGTTCCGCCTCATCGACCGCGTGCCGGACACGCGCACGGTCCTGGTGCCGAACGAGAAATGGTGGGGCAAGCCCGAACACAACCTGACGCGCATCGAGTTCCGGCCGATCGCCAACGCCGCCACCCGCGTCGCGGCGCTCCTCTCGGGCGAGCTCGACATGATGTACCCGGTGCCGCTGCAGGACGTGCCGCGCCTCAAGCGCACCGCCGGCATCAAGGTCCTCGAGGGTCCGGAGCTGCGGACGATCTACATCGGCATGGACCAGTTCCGCGACGAGCTGATGGACATGCCGGGCTCGGGCAGGAACCCGTTCAAGGACCGTCGCGTCCGCGAGGCCTTCTACAAGGCGATCGACGTCCAGGCGATCCACAAGGTGGTGATGCGCGGCGCCGCGACGCCGACCGGTCTCCTGATCGCGCCCGGGATCAACGGCTTCGACGCCAAGCTGAACGAGCGCTATCCGTTCGATCCCGACGGCGCCCGGAAGCTGCTGGCCGAGGCGGGATATCCCGAGGGCTTCACCGTCACCATGGACTGCTCGAACGACCGCTACGTCAACGACGAGCAGATCTGCCAGGCGATCGCGCCCATGCTGGCGCGCATCGGCGTCACCCTGAAGCTCAACATCCAGACCAAGTCGAAATATTTCGACAAGATCGGCATCCGGCAGGGCTTCAACACCAGCTTCTTCCTGCACGGCTGGACGCCCGGGACCTACGACGCCCACAACGCCCTGATGGCGCTGGTCCATACCCGCGACCAGAAGGCCGGCACCGGCACCACCAACAACGGCCGCTACTCCAACCCCAAGGTCGATGCGCTGATCCAGCAGATCGGCGTCGAACCCGACCGCGAGAAGCGGACCAGGCTGATTCACGAGGCGATGCGGACGGCCAAGGAGGACTTCAGCCACATTCCGGTCCACCAGCAGGCGCTGGCCTGGGCGGTCCGGGACAGCGTCGCCTTCCTGCCGCA
>NZ_JAYSFE010000176.1:0-7184 GCF_041913585.1 Allostella sp. | reverse complement strand
CGTCGCCGTCGCCGTCGCCATCGCCGTCGCCATCGCCGTCGCCGTCGCCATCGCCATCGCCGTCGCCGTCGCCATCGCCGTCGCCATCGCCGTCGCCATCGCCATCGCCGTCGCCATCGCCATCGCCGTCGCCGTCGCCGTCGCCGTCCCCGTCTCCATCTCCATCCCCGTCCCCGTCTCCATCTCCGTCGCCATCTCCGTCGCCATCACCGTCGCCGTCCCCGTCGCCGTCTCCATCACCGTCGCCGTCGCCATCCCCGTCGCCATCGCCACCGATCACGTCGTCGACCGGCACGCCGTCGGCACCACCGTCGCTGACGTCGTCGAAGTCGACCCGGTTGGCGAAGACGCCGCGCAGGATGACGATCCTGCCGTCGCTCAGCGTGAGGACGATGTCGTCGCCCACGACCTTCTGGTTCGCCAGCGCATCGCGCAGAAGGTCGTCGGAGATCTCGCCGCCGGCGCCTTCGATGCGGAGCTGGTCGATGCCGAGGTCGAAGTCCTCGATCACCGTCACGGAGACGGCCGCACCGAACGTCACCACGATCGTGTTGACCCCGTCGCCGCCCCGCACCGTGTCCCGCCCGGCGCCCGCGACGATGACGTCGCCACCGGCGCCGCCGTCCATGTAGTCGTCGCCGTCACCGCCGATCAGCGTGTCGTCCCCCTCGCCACCGGCCAGGATGTCGTTGGCCGCCATCCCGTTGATGAAATCCGCCAGCGTCGTGCCGGAGAGAATGTCGGGACCCGTGGTGCCGATGAGCTGCATGGATTTTCTCCTGCGGACGAGAATCTCCGGGTGCCGGCCGGGCGCCGCTGAGGCACCCGGGCATGGCCATCCGAACTCCTGTCTTCGGAGATAGCGCCACTCCGCCCGCTCTTCCGGCGGATTGGGCTGATGGTTTCGATAACCTCAGATTATCGGCCTGCGGGGCGCAGGCCTCCGCCGCTCCGCAGGCTGCCGCGGCTCACGATCTCGAACCCGAGATCGATGACCGGGGCCCCCGGACGTCCGCCCTCCTGCCGGGCGAGGATCAGTTCGGCCGCCGCGATCCCGATGCCGCGACCGTTGGTCCGGACCGAGGTCAGCCCCGGGGGCACCGCGGCCGCGATCTCGAAATCGCCGAATCCGGCGACGCCGAGGCGGTCCGGCACCGCCAGGCTGCGCCGCGCGCATTCGAAGAGCACACCCACAGCCTGGACGTCGGTCGCGCAGACGACCGCGTCGAGATCGGGCGCCTGCGCCAGCAGCGCATCGAGTCCGGACTGTCCGCCGCCGTACCCTTCGTCGGCGACGCCGACGATCAGCGACGGATCGAGCCCGGCCTCGCGCAGCGCCTGCCGCACGCCGCGGCGCCGGGCCCGGAACCGGCGCAATTCCGGGTGCGGGAAGTCGATGTAGCCGATCCGGCGATGGCCGCGGGCGACCACCAGCCGTCCGAGCGCCAGTGCCGCCGCCTGGTGGGAGAAGCCGACCGCCATGTCGATGAAGGGTCCGCGCAGGTCCCAGGTCTCGACCACCGCGACATGCGCCGCACGCAGCATCCGGCCGACGGCCGGGTCGTGCTCGGCGCCGGTCAGCACGATGCCGTCGGGCCGGCGGCCGAGCAAGGCCGCCACCGCCGCCGCCTCCTGCCGGCGGTCGTAGCCGGTCTCGGTCAGGAGGAGCTGGTAGCCCTCCTGCCGCAGGCGGTCCGAGAGCCCCTTCAGCGTCCCGAGGAAGTTCGAGTTGGCGAGCGTCGGCACCACCGCCGCCACCATCCGGCTGCGGCTCGAGGCGAGGTTGCCGGCGACGAGGTTCGGCACGTAGCCGAGCGCCGCCGCCGCCGCCGCCACCCGCTCCCGCACCGGCTCGGACACCAGCGCCGGCGTCTTGAAGGCACGCGACACCGTCATCGGCGAGACGCCGGCGCGGCGCGCCACGTCCGCCATCGTCACCCAGCCGCTGCCCCTGCGTCCCGAACTCATGCCGCTACCTAGCACGGGTCGGCGCCGGTGCCGCCATTCCCGCTTGCCGCATCCGGCGTGCTCTGCTTCGATGGTAGCGATACCAGGAAAGACACCCACCGACGATGACCCCCGTGTCCGAGAGCGACGACCCCAGGCGTCGGCTGCTGGCGTGGATCGAGGCCGACCAGGGCGACATCGTGCGCTTCCTCAGCGGCTTCCTTCAGGCGAAGTCGCCCAACCCGCCGGGCGACACCCGGGAGGCCGACGCCCATGTCCGCGCGCTGCTGGCCGAGGAAGGGCTGCCGTTCCGCACCGTCGCCGCCAGGCCCGAGCTGCCGAACATCGTCGGCACCTTCGCCGGCGCCCGGCCGGGCCGGCATCTCGTCCTCAACGGCCACATGGACGTCTTCCCGGCGATCGAGGACCGGCCGGGCGAGCGCGGCCAGTGGAGCGGCGAGATCACCGCGGACCGGGTCTACGGCCGCGGCGCCGCCGACATGAAGTGCGGCACCACCGCCTCGATCATGACCTACCGCTACCTCCATCGCCTGCGCGACCACCTGAAGGGAAAGCTCACCCTGACGGTCGTCTCCGACGAGGAGACCGGGGGGCGCTGGGGCACGGGCTACCTGATGGAGACCTGCCCCGAGGAGGTGCTCGGCGACTGCTGCCTCAACGGCGAGCCGAGCGGGCTGCCGACCCTACGCTTCGCCGAAAAGGGGACGCTCCGCCTCGTCTTCACCATCCGCACCACCGGCGGCCACGGCGCGTACCCCCATCTCAGCGCCAGCGCCAACAAGATCGCGGCCGCCATCGTCGGCGAACTCGAGGCGATCTCCGACCTCGAGGCCGACATGCCGGCGGATATGCGCGCCGTGCTCGCCCGCCCCGAGGTCCAGGCGGCCATCGACCAAAGCCTGGGCGACGGCGCACGCCACGTCGTGGCGCGGGCGACCGTCAACATCGGCGTCCTGCGCGGCGGCCTCAAGATCAACATGATGCCGGACGAGTGCGTGGTCGAGGCCGACATCCGGGTGCCGCCCGGGATCCCGCGCGACCGCGTCCGCGACCGCGTCGGCGCGATCCTCGCCCGCCATCCCGAAGCCACCATGGAGGAGCGGGTCGACCACAGCTACGACGCCAGCTGGTGCGACCCGGCCGGCGAGATGGCCGGCATCATCCAGGACAATGTCGAGCGCCTGAAGGGCTTCCGCCCGCAGCCGATCGTCAGTCTCGGCGGCTCCGACGGGCGCTGGTGGCGGTGGCGCGGCATCCCCGCCTACCTCTACGGCCCGTCGCCGCGGACCATGGGCCGCCGCGACGAGCACGTCACCATCGACGAACTGATGCACGTCGTGCGCACCCACGCCCTCTCCGCCTTCGACTATCTCAGCCGCTGACGCCCCACCGCCCACCGGCCCAACGCCCGCCCCCCGGAAGGAGCATCACGCCATGAACCGATCCATCACCGCAGCGCTCGCCGCCGCCGCCCTGCTCGCGCCCGCGGCTGCCTCGGCCCAGACCCCGCGCGACGCGGTCAGCATCCTGGTCCGCAACGATTCCGTCGGCTTCGACCCCCACCGGGTGACCGGCCGCGGCGCCGCCGAGGTGCTGTTCATGATGACCGACACCCTGGTCGCGCTCGAGGACGACCAGAAGACCCTGCACCCGCTGCTCGCGAAGTCGTGGACGATCTCGCCGGACGGCCTGACCTACACCTTCCACCTGCGCGACGACGTCAGGTTCTGCAGCGGCAAGGCGCTGACGGCCGACGACGTCGTCTACTCGCTGACGCGGCTGACGGCGCCCGAGACCCGCTCGCCCGCCGCCTGGCGCGCCGGCAAGGTCAAGTCGATCGCGGCCAAGGACGCCCACACGGTCGAATACGTCCTGGAGCGGCCCTACAACGAACTGCTGCTGCAGCTGGCGCAGAGCTTCGGCGCCATCATCGACAAGGACGACGTCGAGAAGCTGGGACGCGATTTCGGCGTCAAGGGACTGAACGGCACCGGCCCGTTCTGCTGGGGCGAATGGAAGCCGCGCAGCGAATTCGTGCTCAACCGCCACGACGCCTACCGCTGGGGTCCCAAGGTCTACGAGAACGCCGGGCCGGCGCATGTCGCGCGCGTCGTCTGGAAGGTCGTGCCGGAGGAGACCAGCATCGTCGCCGCCATGCAGACCGGCGCCGGCGACGTCACCTACGTCGCCCCGGAATGGGCGATCGAGCAGTTGAAGAAGGACCCGCGCCTGACGCTGGCGATGCCGCGCGTGTCCAACTACAGCGCCTTCCTCGGCATGCGGGTGAACAAGGAGATGACCGGCGACGTACGGGTCCGCCGCGCCATCGTCCACGCGATCGACCGCGACGAGCTGAACAAGCGCTTCTGGTTCGGCCAGGCGAAGACGTCCGAGACCTATGTCAGCCCCGGCACGCTCGACTGGAGCGGCGAGGTCAAGGCGAGCTACGACCCCGAGGCCGCCAACCGCCTGCTCGACGAGGCGGGCTGGACCAAGGGCCCCGACGGCTTCCGCAGCAAGGACGGCAAGCGGCTCGCGCCCAAGCTCGTCGCCGCCGGGACCCCCGGCTGGCGCACCCGCGGCGAGGCCATCCAGGGCTACCTGAAGCGGGTCGGCATCGACCTGCAGCTGCTGCTGCCCGAGCCGGCGCTGGCGATGGCCCAGATCAACACCTCCCCCGACTACGACATGTATGCGCTGTTCGCGCCCTACGGCACGTCGGGCGAGGCGCTCATGGTCTTCCACTCGCGCAGCATCCCGGCGCCGAACCGGGTCAACTGGAAGGACGCCGAGACCGACGCCCAGCTCGACGCCGGCCAGGTGGCGCTGAACGACGCCGACCGCGCCCGCGCCTATGCCCGGGTGCAGCGGATCATCGCCGAGAACGCGGTCACCGTGCCGCTCGTCCACGAGCAGCTCTTCCTGTTCTCGAACAAGCAGCGGGTGACCGGGGTGAAGGCCCACGGCATCTACAATTCCGCCATCTACAAGGGCCTCGACATGAAGCTGGCGGCGCGGTGAGCGGGGTCCTCCACCCCGACTTCCGCGACCGTCCCTACTGGTGGGAGGGGGCGCCGCCCGAGGAGGAGGCGCCCCCGCCATTGCCGAGCCGGGTCGACGTGGCGGTGGTCGGCGCCGGCTATGCCGGTCTCGCGACGGCCGTCGTGCTGGCCCGGGCCGGACGCTCGGTCGCCGTGCTCGATGCCGGCCCGGCCGGCGGCGGCGCCAGCACGCGCAGCGTCGGCATGATCGGCGGCCGGCTGCGCCAGGGGCATGCCGGCCTCGCCGCCACGCTCGGCGCCGATAGCGCGCTGGCGCTGATGCGCGAGACGGCCGCGGCCTACCGCTGGTTCCTCGGCTTCGTCGCCGGCGAAGGAATCGACTGCGACCTCCGCCAGAGCGGCCGGCTGATCGGCGCCTGGACCCGTCGCGACGCCGAGGGCCAGAAGCGGCTGGCAGAGTTCCTCGCCTCGAAGGTCGGCATCGCCGCGCATTGCCTCGGACCGGACCGGCTCGACGGCGAGATCGCGACCGACCTCTATCGCGGCGCGATGGTGCTGCCGGAGGATGGCGGACTTGATCCGGCCCGGCTCCATGCCGGACTGCTGGCGCTCGCCCGCGCCGCCGGCGCCCGGATCTGCGCGCGCACCCCGGTTCTCGGCGTCGCCGAGGAGGCCGGTGCGATGCGGGTCACGACCGCGCACGGGCCGATCGCCGCCGGCGACGTGGTGCTCGCCACCAATGCCTACACCGGGCCGCCGTTCGCCTGGTACCGGCGCCGCGTCATCCCGGTCGGCAGCTACATGGCCGCGACCGAACCCCTGCCGCCGGGCACCCTCGCCCGCCTGCTGCCGGCGGGACGCCTCGTCAACGACACGCGGCGGCTCGCCTATGCCTTCCGCGCATCGCCCGACGGCACCCGGCTGCTGGTCGGCGGCCGCGCCTCGGCGCGCGACCATGCCGGCGCGGCGACCGTGGCGGCCGGCCTGCACCGCGCCGCCCGCACCCTCTTCCCGGACCTGGCGGGCGTCCGCATGACCCATGCCTGGGGTGGCATGGTCGCCTTCACCGTCGACCGGCTGCCCAACATCGGCGCGCGCGGCCGGCTGCACCACGTCCTCGGCTGCAATGGCTCGGGCGTGGTCATGAACACCTACCTCGGCGCCCGGCTCGGCCGCCGCATCGCCGGTCTCGACCACAACGAGCCGCCGACCGGGTTCGCCCGCGACGGGCTGCCGTCCCATCCGCTCTATCGCGGCCGCCCCTGGTTCATGTCGCCGCTGTCCGCCTGGTACGGCCTGCGCGACCGCTTCGACCGGCTGGCCGATCGCCTGAACTGACCGTCCCTTCCGAGACCCGAGGACCCGACCCCATGACCTTCTCCATCGCCGCCCGCTGCCCCGCCACCGGCGCCTTCGGCATCGGCATCGCCACCTCCAGCATCGCCGTCGGCAATCGCTGCCCGTGGGCGCGGGCGGGCGTCGGCGCGGTGACGACCCAGCACCGCTCGGACATCCGCCTCGGCCCGATCGGCCTCGACCTGATGGCGCGCGGCCTGTCGGCGGGCGAGACGGTGCGGGCGCTGATCGCCGCCAGCGAGTTCCCCGACCAGCGCCAGGTCGCGGCCGTCGACCGCAACGGCGATGCCGCCTTCTTCTGCGGGCCCAAGATCCCGTCGCTCAATACCGGCCATGTCGGGCGGGGCTGCGTCTCCACCGGCAACGTCATCGCCAACCTCGGCGTGCCGCGGGCGATCGTCGAGGCCTACGAGGCGGCGCAGGGCATGCCGTTTGCCGAGCGCCTGCTCGCCGGCGTCGATGCCGGTCTCGCCGCCGGTGGCGAGACCCAGCCGATCATGTCGGCGGCGCTGCTGATCGTCGACCGCGAGGCATGGCCCCTCGTCGACCTCCGCGTCGACTACCAGGAGCAGCCGCTCGCCGTGCTGCGCGGCCTGTGGAAGGCCTACGAACCCCAGGTCGAGCACTTCATCGTCCAGGTGCTGCGCCCGAACGAGGTGAAGCCGAAGGCGAAGCCCGCGGCGGTGTAGGCGGAAACCGTCCGCCCCGGTTTCCCGGCATCCGCGAACCGGCCGGCGGGCGCGGGGGCGCCCCGCCGCCCCCCGGCGGGCGCGCCCACGGGGACACCCCGGAGCCGGCGCCCCGGGGGTCGGCGGCGCCCGGGCGGGCGCCGCCGCCGTGACCACCGCCGCCGCCGCG